>JBIKME010000077.1:0-5900 GCA_044359415.1 Rickettsiales bacterium
TCTTATATACAAAACCAAGAAAAAGACGACAAACGTATTTTAATAGGTAATAGTAACATAAACGCTTCAAGCGAAGCGTTCATACCTCCACTTTAAGCGGAGGTATTTGAATTAGGATAACTAGACTAAGATTATTTTTTCTGTCTTACTACTGAATGAATTAGTGAATTAGCTCTAAGGGCAACTATGATATTTGAAAGATGTTTTGCGCCAAGTACGTTTATATCTACTATCATTTCGAAAAAATCTGTTTTTCTATCGGTTATCTTTAAATTGCTGATATTGCCACCTGCCTTTGATACCACGTTGGCCAAAGCAGCTAAACTTCCTGTTTTGTGAGTAAGTGTGACTTTAATGCGTCCGATGAATAGTTCCTGGTCACCTGTGGCTTTATCCCATGCTACATCTACCAATCTTTCAGGAGCGTTAGCAAAATTACTTAACATTTCGCAGTCTCCTGTATGTATGGTCATACCTTTTCCGGTGGTTACAACGCCGACTATAGTATCTCCTGGGATAGGGTGACAGCATTCAGCAATATAAAGTGACATACCGGGAGTTAATCCTTTAATCGGAATGCTGACTTTGTCGCGTCTTTCCCTATTTAATTTAATATTAAATATAGATAAAGGGTTGCTTCTTTTTTTAGGTAGCTTTCTATTTGGAAATATTACTTTTAATATCTCTGTGGTTTTTAAATTACCTTCTCCTATCGAGGAGTAAATATCGGCTACTGTTTTTCTTCTTAGAACTTTCATTGCCGGTTCCATTAATTTGTCAGTTAGTTTTCTTTTGCTTACCAACTTTATATCTTTTTCTAAAATAGCTTTACCAAGACTAATATATTCTTCTCTTTGTCTTGCGCGCGTAAATCTTTTGATTTCACTCTTTGCTTTACCGGTTACAACAAATCCTTCCCATGAAGGGGAGGGTGATTGTGTTGTGGATGTTATAATATCGACCTGATCGCCGTTTTGTAGCTGGGTTCTAAGAGGTACAATGCGGCCGTTTATTTTTGCTCCCGAACAATGATTGCCGACATTTGAGTGTACTTCGTAGGCAAAATCAACAGGTGTTGCTCCCCTAGGTAGTGCAACTAGCTCTCCTTTTGGCGTAAAGCAAAAAACCTGATCATAGTACATCTCTAATTTTGTATTTTCTAAGAACTCATCAGGATCAGTGGTGTGCTCTAGAATATATAATAACTCTCTTACCCATTTATACTGTTTTCCATCGGTACTATAATCATGATCTTGTTTGTATGACCAATGAGCTGCAACGCCAAATTCTGCAATTTCATGCATTCTTTGGGTTCTGATTTGTACCTCGATGAATTTTTGCTTAGGACCCATAATTACTGTATGTAAAGACATGTACCCGTTTTCTTTGGGTGTGCTGATAAAGTCCTTAAAATTTTCAGGAATCATTTTGTAGTTTGAGTGAATTGCCCCAAGAGCCTGATAGCAATCTTGTATTGTAGGTACGAGTATTCTAAAGGCCATTATATCAGATAGCTGCTCGAAACTTATATTTTTTCTTTCCATCTTTCTCCATATGGAGCAAGGTGTTTTTACTCTGCCGGTAACATTAGCCGTTAATCCGGCATTAGTTAATGTTTGGCGCATTTCATCTAAAATGCTATCAACTATTATTTCACCTTCGTTTTTTAAATATTCAAGGCGACTGACTATGGAGTCCCTTATTTCCGGATGCAACTCGGCAAAAGCAAGATCCTGCATTTCGTTTTTAATATGTTGAATTCCTATTCTTTCTGCTAAAGGAGCGTATATTTCCATTGTTTCGTGAGCGACACGTAATCTTTTTTCCGGGGATTTTATATAGTGCAGAGTTCTCATGTTGTGTAGCCTGTCAGCCAGCTTTACAAGCAATACCCTTATATCCTCAGACATGGCTACTAAAAGTTTACGAAAATTTTCTGCTTGTCTGATATGTTCGGATTGAAATTCGATTTTGGCAAGTTTTGTAACTCCGTCGACTAAGTTTCTAACCTCTCTGCCGAATTGCTCTTCTATTTCATCTAAAGTAATATGTGTATCTTCAACTGTATCGTGCAATAATGCGGTTATAATTGAAGCTTGGTCTAATTTGATATCGGCCTGTATATAGGCTACTTCTAGAGGGTGGTAATAATAGGGAGATCCTGAGGCTCGCTTCTGAGTTCCATGCGCTTCTTTGGAAAAGTCGCATGCTTTTTCCAGTAATTGTACATTTAGATCGGGTAAATATGCTTTTACCTTTCTGACTAATCCGGACTTGCTTACTTTACTCATATCTTTACATTATATTCCAACAAATGTGAATACAGTAAAGCTTATACCCGGTGTACAAAAGGTGCAACCTAATTCTTTATAAAAGATTTATATTTTAAAACAAAAAGAAACTAGTCTTCTGATTCAACGTCATCTAAGCCGTAAATATCATCATCACTGTCACTGCTAATAGCGACTTTTGGTTGTAATTCCTTAAGTTCAGCAAGAGCTTCTTCAGCCATGGTATCAGATTTGGCAGCATCTTCAGATATTTCTTCTACGCCATACTCGTCAACATTTACTTTTTCTTGGCATGAGCGAATTAAGTCTTCGCGAATGGCATCTATGTTGATTGTTTCTCCGGCTATTTCTCTTAGAGCAACAACTGCATTTTTATCATTGTTGCGCTCAACTGTAATTTGTCCGCCTGCTGTAATAGCCCTGGCTCTTTGAGCAGCTATCGCAACAAGTTCAAAGCGACTATGAACTACTTCAGCGCAATCTTCAACCGTAACTCTTGCCATTTGTTTTATCCTAATAAGTGGTGTTTTAAAACAAGAACGATAGCTTATATCAGAAAAAAATAACAAATCAATTTAATATTATTAAATTTAATTATTTTAAAAGGTAAAAATATTATGTAATGTATATTATAAAGTGAGCTAATGCCCTAAAATATTGCTACTCAAATAAAGATTTTTATAGAGATTTTTTTAATGAATTTTATATTTTATGTTTTTGTTGCGATTGTTATTATTTATATAATGATAAATTGTTATCTTTATTTCTTTCAAAGAAAGATTCTCTATCTACCTGTTCAAGAAATGGCAAAGCCATATAATTATGGAATGGAAGATACTGAAAATATAATTCTAAAAACCACAGATGGTATAGATATCGTTGCGTGGTATAAAAATCCGGAAGAGGGGCGTCCTGTTATGATTTATTTGCACGGAAACGCTGGTAATCTTGGTGACAGGGCGGAGAAGTTAAAGTTTTTTACACAAAAAGGCATGGGTTTGCTGGCAGTAAGTTGGCGTGGTTTTGGTGGGTCAAAAGGTTTTCCATCGGAGGAGGGGTTGTATAATGATGCAAGAGCTGCTATCGATTATTTATTAAATAGCGGCATTGCAAATAAAGATATATTCATTTACGGAGAGTCATTAGGTACTGGTGTTGCTGTTCAATTAGCAACTGAGTATAAAATCAGAAGTATAGTTTTGGAGGCGCCTTATACTTCGATAGCAAATAGAGCTGCTGAGCTTTACCCGTATATTTTTGTAAAACTTCTTTTAAAGGATCATTATTCTTCTATAGATAAAATCTCCTTGGTTAAGGTACCTGTTTTGATATTTCACGGTTATTTAGATGAAGTAATGCCAATTAGTCACGGAAGAAAAATATTAAATATGGCTAATGAGCCAAAAGAAGCGAGGTTTTTTGAAAATAAAGGTCATACTGATTTTGACTTTTCAGAACTTGCTAATTTCACATATGATTTTGTAGAAAAATATAGGTAGTAACCTGCTAATCTTTATCCAGTGATGACTTTAAGCCTAGTATTACTCTTTGTAGGTGATTTACACCTACATATTTAGGATGGATTACATCTCCACATATTGCGGTAACTTTGCCTCTAAAGCCTTTTGGAAACCAGCGTAAATCGGAGTTTCTATATTTTCTGCTGAACATACTATTCCACATGCCTTTTATTGCTACCGGATAAACCGGTACCGGATCGCGCTCAATTATCCATTCTATACCAGGTTTAAATCTACCCAAATGACCAGTATATGTTAACTGTCCTTCCGGAAAAATACAGATAGCATCTTTGTTTTCTAATCCTTCTGAAATTAAATCCAGAGCTTGTTCGACACTTTCTTTTTTTGGTAGTATAGGAATGCCTTTGTTTATTTTCATAAAGTAATTAACTACAGGAGCGTTATAAATATATTGGTCTATCATAAATCTAACCGGCCTATTAATAGCTGCTTGAATTATTAGACCGTCAATATAAGAAACATGGTTAGAGATTATTAATACAGGGCCTTCTTTTGGTATTTTTTCAAAACCAATAAACTCTAAATCATAGAAAGATTTTGTAAGTATTTTTGCAATATTTCTGTAATAGGTCTCTAATTTATAATTGGGTTCAGTCAAAATAAAAATCCCTAAATTTTAAAATATACTAATTATTTATAACATTTTTTAAAAAAACAAAAGATAAATTAATATTTTATGTTTTTAATATTGAAATTTATTTTTTTGTATGTATAAAACTTCCTCATAAACTAACTATTATAAGCCGCTTTAGCTCAATTGGTAGAGCAACTGATTTGTAATCAGTAGGTTGTCAGTTCAAGTCCGACAAGCGGCACCATCTTTTTCCTTTAAAATTCAGTATATTACGAGTTTTTATATTTTCTCAAGAAGGTCTAATTTCCCTCTGGCCTAGCTTTTTGATAGTTTAATTGGATGGATTCCAAAGTTTCCACTTTTCCCATCCGTCAGGAATACCCATCATTTCTAAATTTATATACTTAGAATCAGGAAAAGTTGCCATGAGCTCTTTAAGCCTATCATGCCAACTACTATTAGAACTTATGTAGTGCAAAAAATGTTGAATAACACACAGCGCCGAAACAGTTTGGTTTGTGGAAGATTATTATCTTTTAAAGGAGACAGCACACCAAATTTACTCTGCTTAGCCCATCTTTAACACGCTAAAAAATAAATCTTTATATTTCAATATATTACCGAGCGTTATTTTCTCTAATGGCACTACAAAATATTGCGAAAAATATACGAATAGCCACTTAGCCTATAATAACCTATTTTTGATAAATAGTGTTCAGCTGTATCCCTCTCTGGAACGATAAGACCACGCGATTCTAACAATGAAACTTGTTCTGGTATTATAAGATATGGCTTGATATATACGTTGGACATGGGAGCTTATACACCTAGAAAAAAGAAGACCAGCCTGTGATGGGGCTGGTCATATTAACTATCATTATATAATGAATGCTTCCTATATTTAACCAAAAAGGTTTATTTATGCAGGCTACCTCATGAAAAATAAAAGCCATGCATTTTTTATTTGGCAACAAATTCGATATAACAAGGAGTCTGTCATGACACATCCGGAATGGGCGTTAAAATTTAAAACAAAAAATACCGAACTAAGATTAATCAGAGGAAGATATTATCTCTATAAAATCACTTCAAGATAGGATCCTGAAAAGAAAAGGTCTAAAAAAGTAACACTCGCTTCGCTGGGTACTATTACTCAAGAATACGGACTAATACCAGCCGGTATGAGCAGAAAAGGTCGCCTTCCACAAGGCGCTTCACCATTTAAAGATTCACAACCTGAAACTAGCTTTATTGATACATTTGAGAAAATAGATGATCCAAGAGGAAAAAGAAACAAGCTGTATAGCTGTTTTAGCTTTATCGAATATATTACCTTTTGAAAGGTGGTTTAGGACTTTGGCAAATTCAGCATTGGTTAAGCTTCACTTCATTATGCCTTTCTAGCTGGTTTTCGAGTTTTGCCATCATGTCTTTTTCATCTTTGATAAGTTATAAGCTGATAGCCAAAACCGCTAGGCTGTGTAATTAGATTTT
>JBIKME010000078.1:0-5813 GCA_044359415.1 Rickettsiales bacterium
ACCACCATTTATAATAGTGGTAAGTCTTACACGCGGCCTTCTGCGTATAAATATTGCTCCTATTCCTTTTGGACCATAAATTTTATGACCCGATATACTCATTAAATCAATATTCATTTCATTGACATCTAGTGGTATTTTACCAAACGCCTGGGCTGCATCAGTATGAAAAAACACTCCTTTTCTTCTACATATAGCACCAATTTCTTTTATAGGCTGAATCACACCTATCTCATTATTGACGGCCATTATAGAAACTATTAAAGTTTCATCTGAAATTGCTTCTTCAAGCTGATTTAAGTCTATCAAACCATTATTGTTAACAGATAAATAAGTAACTTTAAAACCATCAGACTCCAAATGACGACAAGTATCAATTACGCATTTATGCTCCGTAGCACAAGTAATTATATGTTTTCTTTTGTCACCATAAAATTTAGCTACACCCTTGATAGCTAAGTTATTTGATTCAGTCGCACCTGAGGTAAAAACAATTTCTTTTGGATTGGCTCCTATTAAATCTGCTACCTGTTCACGAGCCTGCTCACAAGCAGCCTCAGCTTCCCAGCCATATGAATGACCCCGAGAGTGAGGATTACCAAATTTTTCAATAAAATAAGGCTGCATTTCTGCAAAGACCCTAGGATCCATAGGCGTGGTAGCCTGATAATCCATATATATCGGTAATTTTAAGTTAGTATTTACATTCGCCATTTTTTTTATCTTTTTATAGTTAGTTAATTTCATATTTAAATAATTTACTGCACAGCTTTTTTATATTTATTTACATCCCTATTGACACCCCTATTGACACCCCTATATAAAGTTTCCCAAGCTGTAAAGAAAGCTTCAATATCAAGATCCGTATTATTCTTACCAAGGCTAACTCTTATTACAGTCTGAGCTATCCGATCATCTACTTTCATCGCGCTTAAAACATGTGAGGCGCCTATTTTACCTGATGAGCAAGCGGCTCCCGAACTTACTTGAATATTGTGCATATCAAAATATATTAACTGCGTTTGACTTGGCACATTTGGCATCGATATATAGCTGGTATTTGGTAAACGCAAGCGATCTTTACCAACAATCACAGCCTCAGGAGCTACACTCTCTATAAGATTCTCAAGCCTATCACGCAACTTTTCAACGACAGAATCAATTTTGATGATTTCAACCGCCTTGCCAAATCCACATATTGCCGGAACATTTTCTGTTCCAGCCCTTAAATTTTGTTCTTGAGCCCCTCCAGTTATCTGAGGATTAAGTAAAATATTTTTCTTTAACACTAATGCCGCGGCTCCTTGAGGGCCACCAATTTTATGAGCAGAAATAGTTAGCATATCAGCATCCATATCTTTCATACTAACCTGAATCTTTCCAACAGCTTGTACCGCATCAATATGCACAACGGCGCTATGTTTTTTTGCAATTTCCATAACTTCTTTTACAGGCTGAATAATTCCCGTTTCATTATTCGCTATCATTACCGATATTAAAGATTTACCTTTATGCATACTAAGCAGATTGTCTAAAGCAGCAACATCTATGATCCCCTCACAAGTCGCCGGAACCACTACGCCCCCCTTTTGCTTACATGCATTTAAAACCGAATTATGCTCAATAGAACAGGCAAAAATCTTCTGACCGTCAAACCCTCGAATAGCTAAATTATTTGCTTCCGTGCCTGATGATGTAAACACAATGTTATATTTATCATCAGCTTCTATAAATCTTGCTATTTTTACTCTTGCTGCCTGAATAATCGACCTGGCGCTTTGCCCCGCTTTGTGCACTGAAGATGGATTTAAAGGCTCGCCCATCACTTCATTCATGGCCAATATGACTTCTTTTTCTAAGGAAGTAGTTGCGTTATGATCAAGATATATATCAGGCATGGGCCGCGCCCTCTTTATGTTCTGGAATATTAACGATACTAACCTTACGGTTACATACATCATCCAAAGATATTGAAGCTAAATATTGTAATATATGCCTGCCTAAACCTTCCCATAAATTATGAGTAATACATTTACTATTACCCCCCGAACAACCTCCTTCACTTTTCTTACTGCAGCGCGTCATCTTCATCGATTCATCGACAGCAATTACAATATCAGATATATGAGTATTTTTGGCAGAATCAGCTAATATATAGCCGCCGCCAGGACCCCTTACTGACTTAACAACACCAGCCCTTCTTAAACGCATAAAAATCTGTTCAAGGTAATTAAGGGTAATATCCTGCCTTTTGGCAATATCAGCCAAAGTAACCGGCTTATCCGCACAGTTCATAGCAAGATCAACCATAGCCATGACAGCGTATCTTCCCTTGGTAGTTAAATTCATCTTTGCTCTCCTAAAGGATACAAAAGACCCTTACAATATACTTGCAATTTTCAATATTTTGTCTATAAGTGCTTTCAGTTTATTTGCACCTCCCTATAAGAATAACATATAATGACCGACTAAACTAGTCAAGTATTAATGTGAACTTAAAAACAACGAGGTGTAAGTTAATTTACATATTTGCAACATACTAAAGTGATGCAAATATTTTTTGCTAACCAGCTTAGGAATATATATGCCAGAAGTTATTATAAATGGTCCAGAAGGGCGTATTGAAGCGCGCTATCATCCCTCCTCTAGAAAGAACGCTCCTGTTGCTATTGTACTTCATCCGCATCCGCAGCATGGCGGAACAATGAATAATAAGGTTTCTTATAACCTATACCATGCCTTTGCTAGAAATGGCTTTTCTGTAATACGCTTCAATTTCAGAGGAGTTGGTCGCTCAGAGGGCAAATATGACGAGGGTATAGGAGAATTAGCAGACGCGGCTACTGTTTTAGATTGGCTACAGCTACAGAATCTTAATTCAACCTCCTATTGGATGGGAGGATTTTCATTTGGCTCATGGATTGGCATGCAATTACTTATGAGACGCCCTGAGATTGAAGGCTTTATTGCCGTTTCTCCTCCCGCAGGCAACTACGATTTTAACTTTCTATCTCCATGCCCGGCACACGGCTTAATAGTACAGGGCGATGAGGATAGCATCGTTGATGAAAATGATGTTTCTAAATTAGCAGATAAGCTATCTAAACAAAAGAATGCAGGTATTGATTATAGAATTATTTTAGGCGCAGACCACTTCTTTAGAACCAAACTAGACGAGCTAAACTCACACCTGGATGACTATCTAAGATCAAGGCTACAAGCTGATGCCAACAGGCCTAAAAAGGTAAAACCGGATCGCAGACGACGCCAGCAAAATCAAAATACAGATCTTGATTAAGAATAGCTTTTGTTAAAGATTACCTGCGGCTAAACAAAACGTATTTTACCCCCTAAAACCAGGGTCTTTTTACAGCTGCATCCCTTTATTTAAAAGGGGTTGCGCGCTATTTATAAATTTGAATCTGCATGGCTAAAATTGTACACCAAGACAATGTAGAATTGCAGATTGCAGATCATTACTCTTAGTTACCTGGTAAAATTCAGCCGCTTTTACGCTTACCCTGCGTCTGGTAATAGATTTTAGAGTTTCAATTATATACTCCAGTGTATATTTTCTCTGATTACCATTTTTATTATTAATCTATACCTCCCAACTTTTTCCTAAAGTCGTACGTGAAGCCATTTTTTCTGCAAAAGTTTGTTGTGACTTGTCTTTTATTTCAGAATCCAAAGGTGGTTTAGTTTTTACAACGGCTCCCATTTCTGCCGCTATTTGCTTAACTTCTGGGGAAAGTACAAATGTTGCAAGGTCAAGAGCATCAAGATCTCTGACTTTGGTATGGGTATTTAATGTAACGCATAATGGGCGAGGCGATGGATTAGTTGCTGGGTGTGGGATAGAAGATGCGTTAAGTTCCCTAACCATTTCAGTGTCATGAGGGATGAGAGTGGTGAATACAGGCTTTCCAGGAAAATGTTCATCTGTAAATTCTTTGAGATATTCTGTTAATCTTTTAGGAAAAGGAATTGGCGTAGAAATAGTAATGCTTCTGAGGTTTTCATCTTGGTGCATATGTTTTAATTGCATCATGGCTATTGTAGCTTTTTGTGCCAACCCCCAGAATCCGCCAACCTTACCGATGTCAGTTTCACCACCAAGATCAATATTAATTAATAGATTTTCTCCCCTCAAATTCACTCCTTCAAGAGCTGGAATATCAGTACCAGCTATACTACATCCTATAAAATGTGTAGGAATTTCTGCTGGTGCATATGGGTGAAGCGGGTGAAGCTCAATAGGTTGACGCATTGCGCTGATGGCCGCCCTAGAATCATGGCCATCGTTCATTTCATCATGACTCTTACTTTCATGAGCGGGCATCCAGGGTGCTCTTAAAGCATAGGCAGACCTAGCTGCTCCCACATCTTCCATTGTTCTAACTGGGCTAAAGGAAATCACGCTTCTTTCGCCAGCAGTTGTTTCAATGGCAGTTTCTGTGTTTAGAGGTATTGGCAAAAATCCCTCAGGTCTCACTCCCTTGGTATGACCAAAAGGAGCACCGAAGAAAACAGGAATATCTTTCAGAGCTTTTAAGTTTCCAATCTCTCTTATAACGGCTTCCGTATGGCACCTTTCTAATGTCTCATCACCATTGTTACCATAACATTTGCCTAAAACTATTGCCTGAACATTAGCTAATTGTCCTTGCTTTCCAAGTATTTGCAGGGCCTGATAAAAATCATATGTTGTATTGCCCTCTAATAGCAGGATATTATTTCTATCTGCTGCAGTTTGCAGCCTGTGGTTAGTGCGATGTGCCCAGCGAATGGAATAATCATTACCACCAAGAGCGTTTCCAGATATTTTAGGAGTACTTCTTGCTGCATCATTAATTGGAATAAGAGGCATTTGCTGTGGCAACACTTGTTCAAAAAGCAGTTTCCCAACTTCAGGAGTAGCCTCATCACAGGCAACTTGCACTGGTGAAACCAAACCCATTTCACCTAAATATAACTGTAATTGAGTTGCATCACTGAAACCGATAAGTGGTGGTGCATCTGCCCTCGTTGGCAAGCCATGCTTTTTGAATAATTTAGCAAGCTCAACGATTGTTTCATCTCCGCCATGCCCACCATAAGCATAAATTGCCTTAACTGTAGGATTATTTAAAGCATCAAATATCTGCTGGGCGCGTATTTTTGCCCCACCAGTTTTTAGTTCCCAATCTCTTTCTGTTAATAAAAAATCTGATAACGTATCTGGTTTGAATAATGTTAAACCCAACGCAGTAACCCATCTCGTAACATTCGCTATTTCTGTCGCAGGAGTGCCAACAGGAATTTCACGAGTACCTTTATATCCAGGACGATGTGAGGGATATACAACAGCAATAGCGTCGCCTGCTACTAGGAGATTCCATGCATTATTGCCTCTTTCTGGTGGCTCCGATGCTTTTTTCTCTTTCATCTCTTTTGACATGTTGCCTACATATACTTTAGGACGCATATTTAGTGTAACACACTAATATTAAGACTTTATTTCATTTTTTGTTTTTTTTGCAGTTGAATGTTGTCATAATTGAACGGTTTTTCATCTTATGGATGAATTATTGTGTCTATAGCTTCTTTTTAGGTTCAACGAGAGAGCTTACTTTATACACATGTAATGACAACCCACCATATATCACAGCCTTCTCAAACCGCATACCAATCTTGCTAATTGTACGGATGGAAGCCTGATTATCTGGGTCAATAATGGCAATAACTTTTGATAATCCCAAGCTAGTAAAAGCATAATCCCGGATGGCAATAGCAAGCTCTGTTGCAAAGCCTTGTCCCCAATGGCTTTCGGC
>JBIKME010000201.1:0-2954 GCA_044359415.1 Rickettsiales bacterium
TTTCCTTAATATTAAATTTAAGAATTCCCTTAACTAAATTAGAATGCAGTTCAGCTGTGCCTATTTTAAAATCTTTATATATTATACCACTTGTTTTAAAATTAAAGTATATATCGTAGATGATTAAATCACTTAATTTAAACTCTTTTTCACTATTTTTTAGCGTTTTATCACCTTCCTGTTTATCATCTGACTGTAAACCTGCTAATTTACTCTTATCAATAATCGGTGCTTTTTTATTTTCAAAGATATCTGGATGATAATCATTTAAATTTATCTCACCTGCGTATAATGCGATTTTTACTAACGGTCTTTCTCCTTCAAAATCGGCGGTAAGATTACTATGAATTGCAAGATTATCTAGATTTAATATAAAATCATCAAGTTCTATTTTTTTACCGGTAAAAAAATAGTTGCCATCAATAGATATTTGCCCCTTACTCTTATCAGAAAAAATATCCATTTTTCCTGTAAGTTTAAATTTGTTACTACCTGGCTTTATAGAAGTGTTTAAATTAAAGAGTGGTATATTTATCTTTACATTATCTTGTTTATTCACGTAAGAAATACTACCATTTTCGACAACTAAGTTACTTAACAAAAATCTTTCATAAAATTTCTCACTATCCACATTCAAAGATATTTTATCTAATGATATCTTGTTAAAGTCCTCACTTTTACTATCTGCAACCTCAGATTTAATTAGTTTGGTATCTTCTATCAAACCCAACTCTTTTTTTTCGTCAACAACGATAGTCACCACAAGATTTGATATTTTAAAACTATCGACTTCCAGCATTTTTTTGAATAAAGGAAGAAATTTTATCTGTACTAGCAATTCATCGGCTAAAAAACTCTTATTATTGCCAACGACATTAGATTTAACAGATACTTTTTTTAATTTTAATGATAAATCTGGAATAGCCTGAAGATTTATATCCCCATCGATCTTGATAGCCATACCGGTTTTTTCTTGAATTACCTTTGCAACGTCCTCTTTATAATCATTAATATTCAACCAGAAAGGGATAGTTACTATAGCTGCAGATATAATAAATACAAAAGCACATACGATTATTAAAGCGTATTTCATAAGAAACCTAAAATTGGCGATTATTATACTAGTCGGTATTTAGAAGAGCGTTTAACTCTTTTCCGGCTCTAAAATACAAAGACATTCTAGTTCCCAAATCAACTATTTCATTTGTTCTAGGATTTCTAGCCTTTCTAGCTTTACGTTTTCTTATAGTAAAAGCTCCGAATCCCCTTAATTCCACTCTCTTTTCCTGAGATAAAGCTTCTGATATTTCATCAAATATAGTATCTACCGATAAATGAATGTCTTTTAAAAGCATATTAGGGTAACGAATTGATATTTTTCTAATTAAATCCGATTTTGTCACTTTTACTATCCTCCTTACATTTGCCAAAATTTACTAACAATTACATTGATGGGTTCCATATTGCCACGATTCCTTCACCCATAATCTTTGATACATAAGAATTGTTACTACTTATTACCTTAGCGTACATCCTGCTAAACAAATCATCCTTATTTTGAATTTGTATGTCTTTAATTTTTAAATTAGGCACTATTTTTTTATTAGATACAAGCCAAGTAACAGCCTCATCTTCCCCACCTAATTCATCAACCAGATTTTGTTCTAATGCTTGCCGTCCTGTAAATATCCTGCCGTCAGATATTTTTTTTAAATTTTCTTCAGTCAACTTACGTCTTTCTTTAACTAAGTTAATAAAAAAATCAAATCCGTCTGCCACACCGGCATCGATAATAGCGGCTGTCTTTTGATCTAATTTTTCCATTGGAGAAGGAAGTCCCTTCATATCTCCTGATTTAAAAGTTAAAAATTTTATGCCAAGTTTATCTGCCATGTCAGTAAATTCGGCAGTTTGCATCATAACTCCTATTGAGCCTGTAATAGTACCAGATCTTGCAAAAATACGGTCCGCAGCAATTGCCGTCATATAGCCTCCGGAAGCGGCTACGCTTCCCATTACAGCAACAACAGGCTTAACTTGCGATATTTCTCTTAAAGAATTATACAAGGTCTCACCACCTACAATAGTACCACCTGGACTATTTATATATACAATTACAGCCTTTGCATTTTTATCTGATTTTAATTCTTCTAATCTCTGATCACGAAATCTATCTTCCAATATTATTCCCGTGATATCTACACGAGCAATATGATCTTTGGATATTTTCATTAATTTCACATTATTAGATAATAATGAAAGAGCGAACAACACCAAGATAAAGACAGCGAAGGAACGCCACCTATTTACCTGCACCTTTAGTCTTATTCTATCTAATAATCTATCCGCAGTAAAAGACATCTCCACAATCCCTATAAGAAATTATAATATATTATAGCGTAAGTTATAGAAAATTTTCCATAACTTACGCTGAAATATTATAACTATTTTTTCTCTTCTCTTGCAGAATTACTGCTTTCAAGAGCGGCACCTAAAATGTCTCCTAAGCTTGCCCCACTGTCAGTAGAGCCATAAGCATCAATAGCATCTTTTTGCTCTTCTACCTCTAAAGCTTTAATAGAAACTGAAATATTTCCAGTAATTTTATCAATCAAAGTAACTTTAGCATCTACCTTGTCGCCAATAGCAAATCTATCACTGCGCTGTTCAATTCTGTCATTTGATAGATCGTTCCTCTTGATAAAGGTATTGATGGTGTCATTAATTCTTACGTCAATACCCTCAGGCTTAATATCAGAAACAACACAAGTTACGCGATCACCTTTTTTCAACACACCGATTGCTGCAGATTTTTTATCTTCGGTTAATTGTTTTATACCTAAGCTGATACGCTCTTTACCGGCCTCAATACCTAGAACTTTAACCTTAACAACTTGACCAGGCTTGTATTCTTTAAGGGCCTCCTCGTTATTTTCATCCCAAGACAAGTCAGA
>JBIKME010000079.1:0-5664 GCA_044359415.1 Rickettsiales bacterium
AGACTTGCTTTTGCTCCCGGAAATCTATTTCTAGCTATAACCAAAGTATCTATAGCTCTACTATGCTCAATCGGAGCAATTTTTAACTTAGAAAGTTCATTATTTATAAACTTTAAGTCAAAGGCGTCATTATGAATTATTAATTTATCATTCTTAATAAAATCCAAAAACTCCTGCGCTATCTCCTCAAATACAGGCTTATCCATTAAAAAACCGGCTGTAAGGCCGTGTACATCCGTGGATGATTTAGGTACATCTCTTTGAGGATTAATATATCTATGAAAGACATTACCCGTTCTAACTTTATCTATGAGCTCTACACAACCTATTTCTATCACTCTGTGTCCGGAACCCGGATCGATACCAGTTGTTTCAGTATCAAATGATATTTCTCTCATTATATTTTCGCTTTCTACTAAGCTTTATCCTAGTACCTGTTTTATTATCTCTTTAACTTTTCTAAAAACCGCAAACTCACTAGTGCCGGTATCAATCACAAAGTCTGCTTTTTGTACTTTTAAAGCATTATCCATTTGAAGTCTATTTACATCTAAAAATTTCTCTTCCGTCATACCTGGGCGCTGAAGTGCCCTTGTTTTTTGTAGTTTCTTATCTACATCAGTTACAACAACATAATGACAAGATGACTGCATATCATTTTCATATAAAAGAGGTATTTCAAGTACGGCGATCTTAACTCTTTTCTCTTTAGCCTGCCTTATAAATTCTTGCCGTTTTTGTTCTAATATAGGATAAATAATATTTTCTAGTTTTTTTCTTTTTATATCATCTTTAAAAACTATATCACCAAGTTTTTTTCTATCTATCTGGCCTTCGTGGTATGATTCAGGGAATAAATCCCTTACTTCTTTTACCGCATCACCGTTATACGTTAAAAGCTCATGTACATTTTTATCCGCATCAAATACATCAGCACCTAATTTATTAAAACATCTTGCAACAAAAGTCTTTCCTGTGGCAATGGAACCGGTTAGACCTATAATTATCATTTTTTAACCTATATAAATAATTACAAATTCTTCAAAACATGAGCCTTTAGCTCTTTAGTAACATCTGGTTTAATTCCAAACCAGATGTTAAAACCACTTACAGCCTGATATAACAACATTCCTATGCCATCTACAACAAGATTTCCGCGCATCTTTGCTGATTTTAACAGTTTAGTCTCAAGAGGTCTATACACAATGTCTGTTACCAAGGATGAGATAGGTAAATTACTTAAGCAAATATCTAATTCTTCTTGTCCTTGCATCCCCAAAGATGTGGTGTTAACTAGTATATCTGCTGTTTTTAAAATTAAATTCCTCTCTTCCCAATCAACTACGGTTATATTTCCTAAAAATGATAACGCATTTTTTAAATCTATAGCTCTTTGCTTCGTTCTATTTAATAAAACAACCTCGGAAACATTCTCTTTTAATAATCCGTAAATTACAGCTCGTGCCGCCCCACCTGCTCCTAAAACAACCACCTTAGTTTTGTTAAAATTAAAAAAAGGTAAAGATTTTTTTATATTTTCTATAAAACCATAAGAATCAGTATTAGTTCCTTCTATAGTTCCGTCTTTGTGAAACACAACTGTGTTAACAGCACCTATAATTTTGGCAATTTGTGAATATTTATCAACAATATCCAAGACATTCTCTTTATATGGAATTGTTATATTACAACCAATATAACCTTCATTTGCTAAATTTTTAAATCTATCTTTAAATTCATCAGGTTTAATCTCTAAAAGACCATAGTGACCATCTATATTATATTTACTAAGCCAATATCCATGCAAAATTGGCGATAATGAGTGCTTTACAGGATAACCTATAACTGCAGATTTATTATTCTTCATTTTGTTCCTTGTGTTTTTTCTTATGATAATACTGAATAATTGTAGCTGTGGTTTCTTCTACAGATCTACGACTTACGTCAATTACAGGCCAATTATTCTTTGTAAATATTTTTCTTGCAATGACTAACTCCTCTTTAACCTTTTCAATATCCGTATAATCGGTAGTATTTCTTTCATTTATAGATAATAATCTATTTTTTCTTATCTGAACTAATATATCCGGACTTATTGTTAGACCAACAACTAAAGGTTTTTTTAGGTTTTCTATAATTTCCGGAAGAGGTACGCCAACGTAAGGAACGTTTGCAGCTCTATAACCACGATATGCCAAATACATACTGGTTGGTGATTTAGAAGTTCTAGAAGCCCCAACCAGCACTACATCTGCATCCTCTAAATCCCAAACTGACTGACCATCATCATGAGTTAAGGCAAAATTAATAGCTTCCACACGAGAAAAATACTCTTCGTCTAACTCATGCTGTCTTCCTGTTCGATCATTAACTGTTTTTTTATCTAAAAATTGTGATAAATTAGAAATAACCCTCGACAAAACAGACATACAAGGGCTGTTTAATTCCTCACATCCTTTTTTCAAATGTCTTCTAAGCTGTTTATTTGCCATGGTATACATAACAAATCCACCAATCTCTCTTACTGATTTTAGAACTTTATCAACCTGAGCTTTTGTCCTTACCAATGGCCAGGTATGTTCTTCTACCTCAACATTATCAAACTGGGCTATTGCCGCTCTAGATACCGAACTTACGGTTTCAGCTGTAGAATCTGAAACCAAATGAATATGAAACATATTTTCTTTTTTATTACTCATTTTTACAATTTTTATAAGTTACTAGATAACTATGTGCATAACTATTTGTATAACTATGTTAGCTAAAAATTTTATAGTTATCCATAATTTTCACCGCATGTTTTTACATCAAAAATCCACATGTGGATATCTAAAAATTATAATTAAGTTTTTGTGGATAAAAAACTTAATTATAAGCAATTATAGTAAATTAGTTTTTTTCATTTATGTTAGCAATATTGTGGATAAAATTTAATCCACATATAATGGGCACTACATAAATAACAATATAATAATATATAATAAATTTATTATGATAGATCATAAATTATCAAACATGACCGATAAATTATTCATAGATACATTACTTGGAAAAAAATCTGATAAGATTCCCATATGGTTTATGAGACAGGCAGGAAGATATTTACCAGAATATAAAAAAGTCAGAGATAGCACTAATAGTTTTTTAGAATTTTGTTATTCTCCTGATAAAGCTTCTGAAGTTACTTTACAGCCTATTAAAAGATTTGATTTTGATGCGGCTATAATATTTTCAGATATCTTAGTTATACCACACGCACTTGGTATGGACGTTAGATTTATTAAAAATGAAGGTCCATTATTGAATGCTATAAAAAATGAAACTGATGTGAATAATTTGCAATATAAAGCAAAAATATTAAATCCAGTTTATGAAGCTATAAATATTACAAAAAGTAAATTAGAAAAAAATAAATCATTGATAGGATTTGCAGGAGCCCCATGGACCTTAGCTACTTACATGATTGAAGGATGTGGTAGTAAAGACTATCTAAAAACAAAAACTTTTAGTTATCAAAATAAACAGTTATTTGCAAAAATAATTGATATTTTAGTAGACAGCGTTTCAAAACATCTGATTGCTCAAATTGAAGCTGGTGTTGATGCTTTACAAATATTTGATAGTTGGGCTGGAGTTTTAACTGAAGAACAATTTAAAAAATATTCCATAGATCCTACTAAAAAAATAGTTGATAACGTTAGAAAAATATATCCTGCCATTCCTATTATAGGTTTTCCTAAATCAGCTGGAGTTTTATATAAAAAATATGCAAAAGAAACTAGTGTAAATGCTATTTCTTTTGATCAATATATGCCGGCATCATGGATTGTGGATAATATTGATATTCCTGTTCAGGGAAATTTAGATCCTGTACAGTTAATGACTGATAAAAAGGGTGCTATAGATAGTGCGAAGAGATTAATTGATATAATGCATGGAAAAGATTTTATTTTTAATCTTGGACATGGAATATTGCAAAATACACCTATAGAAAATGTTGAATCAGTAGTAAAAGTAGTAAAATATAAATAAAATATTTATATGTTTGCTACTGATAGTTTTTAGTATTATTAAGTTAGTCTTCTATCTTTATAACAGAAAAGAAATTTGCTAAAAATATAAATGCTTTAACTATATATCTATAAAATAATGCGAGATAATTTATGGAAGAATACTATTTATTGATAAAAGCATTACATATAATATCATTTATATCATGGATGGCAGGAATGCTTTATATTCCAAGACTTTTTGTGTATCATGTTGCTGCGGAAAAAGGTGGTGAGTTAGATGAGACTTTAAAAATAATGGAGCATCGCCTGCTGCGCTATATTATAAATCCTGCAATGATAGCAACTTTATTTTTTGGAATAATTTTAGTTTATATTCTGGGTATGGATAATTTAGGAGGATGGTTTCACCTAAAGTCTTTATTATTATTTATTATGTTTATAGTACATGGATTAATTGCAATATACCGTAAGGATTTTTCTAAAGGAGAAAATAAGCATAGCGCTAAGTTTTTTAGAATATTAAATGAAGTTCCTACTATATTAATGATATTAATAGTTATATTAGCAGTTATAAAGCCTTTTTAACTAAATAAATATTTTTTAAAATGGCCTGCCCGAGAGGATTCGAACCTCTGACCCACAGCTTAGAAGGCTGTTGCTCTATCCAGCTGAGCTACGGGCAGATATATAAAGATATTACAGCCTTCATATACTACATAACTAGCACACTCAAGTAAATTCGTATTATCTACTTTATTTTATTGTGCGGTATCAGGTTATTTCTATTAATTATGAATTTAAATAAAGAAATTAACTGTTATTAAAAGGAATCCTTAGTTATTAAATCTAAGATTTTTTTTGATATCTCAAACCTATTATAGTTATAGCCTAAAGGTTTTATTGATTTTACAGGTTTTATTAACCAAGAAACATTTGTTAAAAAGATTTCTTCGGCTGTTATTAAATTATCTATTTTATAATCACCTTGAATAACTTCATAAGGAGATAATTTAATAACAGCATGACGCATAGTACCTAAAAGAATATTATTTTTAGGAGTATATAATTTTTTATCTTTAAACCAGAAAATATTTGAAGAACTTCCTTCTGCTATATTTTCTTTTATATCCATAAGTAGAGCTTCAAAACAACCGTTATCTCTTGCCTGCATTCTTGATAAAGTTGAATTTAATCCTTGCATGGTCTTAGCCCCTGATGGAATGCATTCATCAGGTGTTTTTTTATAGTCGCTAAGCCATAAATCAATAGGACTAAAGTCGTTATGTTTAGCTACTATTGTCTCAATAATTAGTGTAGAAGCTATTTTATTTGAAGGTAAATATCCATCACTTCCGATTCCTCTGCTGATTGATATACGTACAAAACCGTTTTCAAGATTATTCTTTTTTATCAATTCCAGGCAGATATTTTTTATGCCAGATGATGCGCTAATATTTAAAAAATTTAATCCGTCGATCAGCCTTTTTTTGTGTAAATCCCATTGAAATAATTGCTTATTATTTACTCTTACGGTCTCAAAAACTCCATCACCATAACGAAAACCTCTTTCGGCTATCGATATCATCGCCTTATTAGACTTTACAAACTTATCTTTAAGATAAACGTAGCTATTGTTTGACAAAATTTAATT
>JBIKME010000118.1:0-4323 GCA_044359415.1 Rickettsiales bacterium
CATCACCTTATCGCCTACACAAAAACGCTGACCATATTTTTCAATTGCGTTATGATAATTAATATTTAACGCCTTTTGTAACTCTATATTTATAGATTGCGATCCGACACCTCCTCTCTTCATAGGGCATAAAACCTGAACATCCGATATAGGATTAAATTTAAACTTATCAGGCAGCTTATTCTTTATTATGGTAATGATTTTAGACATAATTTTATCTGAATCAGATTCAATGAAATAAAAGTCGCTCTTATCCTTACTATTAGATAAATCCGGCACCTTAGCCTGGTTTATCATATGCGCGTTTTTTACAATATCACTTGTTCGCGCCTGCCTAAATATCTCAATCAACCTGGCAACAGCTATTACTTTAGAATCAATTATATCCTTTAAAACATTTCCCGCTCCTACAGATGGTAACTGATCAACATCTCCAACTAAAAATAATGCCGTGCTATCGGATAAAGCCTTAGTAACCATATAAAATAATTGAGTATCTAACATTGAACTCTCGTCTATAACCAAATAATCGCAACTAATCGGATCATTTTCATTTTTTTTAAACCTCCCGGTAACCGGATCAATTTCTAACAATCTGTGTATTGTAGTTGCTTCCATTGAAGTTGCCTGACTAAGTCTTTTTGCTGCTCTACCTGTGGGAGCGCAAAGTTTTATCTTTAATTTTTGTTTGGATAATATTTTCAGCAATGAATTAACAATTGTTGTCTTTCCAGTACCAGGACCACCGGTTAGAACCATAATATTAGAATTCAAAGCCTTACTGATCGCATCCTTTTGGCTATCTGCTAATTTTATATTAGATTCACTTTCACACTCTAAAATTGCTTCTTTTATATTTGCAACCTGATATTTAGGCTTTATTTTTGTTAACTGCTTTAATTTTTTGGCTATGTTTTTTTCATAATGATAATATGAAGCTATGAAAATAAAATTTTGATCGTCAATTATATCTTTGATGATTATATTAGAATCTATTTCAATTTTAATAGCTTCTTCTATTATAGACGATTTAATTCCAAGCAGTTGTGTAGCTTTATCGATTAGTTGATTTTCAGGTAAACAACAATGACCTGATTTTGTAGCTTCCAGTAAAGTATGATTAATTCCGGCCTGAGCCCTGAATAATGAATCATGCGCAAAACCCAGGTTCTTAGCGATAGTATCAGCCGATATAAAACCAATTCCCATTATATCACTTGCTAGCCTATATGGATTATCTGTGACTATCTTTATTGAATCATCGCCATATGTTTTATATATTCTGGTAGCACGAGCTGTACCGACACCATGTGATTGTAAGAAAATCATAATTTCACGTATAATTTTCTGCTGACTCCAATTATGACTTATACTTTCAGCTCTCTTTTTTCCTACCCCATCAAGCTCGAGAAGTCTTTCTGGATTATTTTCTATTATATCAAAAACATCATCTTTATATTTTTCTACAAGTTTTTTAGCAAAATGCGGTCCAATCCCTTTAATCAGACCTGATCCTAAGTATTTCTCAATAGCTTCCAATGTATTTGGCGGGAGTGATTTTAAAAAATCTGCTTTAAATTGCAGGCCGTGATTCTTGTCATTATGCCACACGCCGGAAGCTTTTATATGCTCACCTGGCATGATTGTAGGCATACTACCTATGACTGTAATTAGATCCTTGCGTGCTTTTATATTAACTCTTAGAACACAAAAACCATTATCGACATTGTGATAAGTTACCCTTTCAACAACCCCTGAAATATACTCGATATGTTCTTTTGTAAAATCCAAGGTCAACACTCTTTAGCAAATGTTTTTATATTACATTATCAATAATATAACAAAAAACCAGCCTAAATTAATTAGGCTGGTTTTTCATAAGAAAGATTATTATAGATATTTAAACTATTTCATTACCAGCAAAGAAGAAGGCAATTTCTCTTTCGGCAGATGTTACAGAATCAGAACCATGAACAGAGTTTTCTCCTACACTATTTGCATGTTCTTTACGAATAGTACCTTCTGCGGCATCTTTTGGATTTGTAGCCCCCATAACCGCACGATATTTTGCGATAGCATTTTCACCTTGTAGAACCTGTACTACAACCGGAGCAGAAACCATAAAATCAACCAACTCACCAAAGAAAGAACGCTCTTTATGCTCACCATAAAAACTTTCCGCATCACGACGGCTTAAATATATTCTTTTCTGCGCCACTATTTCAAGTCCTGCTGCTTCAATTATAGCGTTAATCTTACCGGTAATATTACGTTTTGTTGCATCTGGTTTTATAATAGATAATGTTCTTTCAATTGCCATCTTAAATATCTTCCTCTTAAATGTTATAGAAATAATTACATGTCTTATAGGAGAATTTTGAAAAAATGCAAGATCTAATAATTACAGGTCGCGTACAGCGCTTATTAACGGCAGATTAGCTTTTGCCATATCATATTTTACAAGATCTCGGGGACTAATCCATTTTAATTCCTGTCCTTGCAAACCACGTGCAATGCCACTATATTTTCTACAAACAAAAACATACATGATTAAGTGAAAATCAGTATAACGATGCGATATAAAAGTAAGAGGATAAAAACATCCTGGCGATGTTTTTATAGATAACTCCTCATGTAATTCTCTAACCAGAGCAATTTCCGGTATCTCATCTTCTTGTATTTTACCACCGGGGAACTCCCACAAACCGGCCATTGATTGCTCGGCTGTCCTTTTTGCAATTAACATTTTGTCAGATTGATCTATTATTACACCTGCCGATACATAGACAAAAGGCATCTTTACTAATAATTCAGGATATTGACGATCAGGATCGCATTCTAAGAACATAACCAGCCTATTATCAAAATAAATTATCTTTTTCTACATCAATATTTATAGATTTTTAAACATTATTTAATTTACCTAAAGCTATCACTTCCTTTTTTCCATCAGCAAATTCAATAGATAGCTTTTGCCCATCATCTATATTCTGCGCTGAGGATACAACAGATTCTTTTGCGTAAACAACAGCAAATCCTCTTTCTAGAACTCGTTTATAATGATAGCTTTCGAGCAATTTACTCAAGAAGAATAATTTTTGTTCTTTATCTTTTAATATTCTTGGAAAAATACTGTTCATTCTCAGAATTAAATGGTCAAGATTCTGCGTTTTATCATCCAACAACTGCGATAATTTAGGCAGTCCTCGCAAAATACCTATTAATTGCTTTTTTCTATCATCAAATAATCTGATTGTTGCCTTCTTTAAGCGTCGCTGCAAATCTTCTGTTAAAGAAAGCAAGTCCGCCTTAACAGGCACAGCTTTTTCTGCAGCCGCAGTAGGAGTTGGAGCTCGCAAATCAGAGGCATAATCAATTAATGTAGTATCAGTTTCATGTCCTACAGCAGATATCAAAGGAATATCGGAGGCAGCAGCAGCTCTTACAACTATCTCTTCGTTAAAAGGCCACAGATCCTCTATGGAACCACCGCCACGTGCTACGATTAACGTATCTGGACGCTGTTTTCCTTGTAAGGCATTAAATCCATAAATAGCATTTGCGATTTGTTTTGCTGCTTGATCTCCCTGCACCAAAACCGGCCATATTAGAACATGACAACCACAACGATCTTCAATCCTGTGTAAAATATCTTTAATCACAGCACCTGTAGGAGATGTAATAACTCCTATTATCTCAGGAAAAAACTTTATTGGCTTTTTGCGTTCTGGATTAAATAAACCCTCTGCCGCTAATTTTTTCTTTCGTTGCTCAAGCAACTCCATTAGAGCTCCTATACCGGCTGGCTCCATATGTTCTATAATTATCTGGTATTTTGATTGCCCGGGATAAGTAGTAACGCGCCCCACACAACTAACTTGCAAGCCATCTTCAGGCTTAAATTTAAATCTATCGGCAGTATTTTTCCAGCAAACCGCTGATATTATTGCCGATTCATCCTTTAAGTTCATATATACATGACCAGATGGAGCTTTCTTGAAATTTGATAACTCACCTTTTACTCTTACATAAGAAAAACGATCTTCAACTATCTGTTTTATAACTAAAGATAACTCACCTACAGAATACTGTGGAAAATCAATATGTTTATCGATCATAGTCATTATTATTAAAAGTTTTTATCAAAAATTTTATACATCAGATTTATACATCAGATTTTATATATTAAATAAAATTATTAGCATATAAAAAAAGAGTTCAGCTCATGACAAAATTTAATAAGCAGTTTAAAATTAGGCCTAATATATATGTTGTTGTTGATCACACCACAAACTAACCCACACAGACTAACACTCAGTCTTG
>JBIKME010000080.1:0-5616 GCA_044359415.1 Rickettsiales bacterium
AACTCACTCGATGCAACAAGCCAGACGTATCTCTGATTATACAGGCTTTTTTCATATGGGAAAATTAATTGAGTTTGGTACGACAGAACAGATATTCCAACAACCTGCAAATCAAAAAACAGAAGACTATATCAAAGGCAAATTCGGTTAGAAACTGCGTAATGATAAATATTACAAATTACCTCGTTTTTTGCCATCGATTTTTTAAGCCTTGTGTTAGTAAAAATTCAGGTTAATAAAAATTCAATTACAACCAATCATTAGCATATTTTATATACAAAATATAAAATGTGATTTATATTACATATTATAACTATTACAAAATGACCATTACAAAATGACGAGGAGAGTGGCAATAAAAGATTTACTTAATATTAATGAGAAATATAACGACAGATCTATTGAAAGCATTTGTTTTTTTGTCTTACATTGCTTTTTTTTCTCTTGTATAAGCACTCTAACAAAATACACAATGAATTCTGGAATTCATATAATTCAAATTCTTGCCTTTCAGACATTTATCGTTTCCTTTATTTTAATTTTTAAGAAAAATATACTAAAGGAGCGAGTAAATAAAAATATAATTAGCGCTAATATTATACGCGCCGCATTCTGGCTGATGGCAACATATCTTTTTTTTACCAGCCAAAATTATATAACACTTCCATCAGCGGTAGCACTTAGCTTTTCAACACCTTTATTTACTATAATATTAGCGATAATTATTTTAAAAGAAACCATGAAATATTATCATAAGCTAGCATTATTGCTCGGCTTTACAGGAATGCTGCTAATCGTACAACCAGGTGGCTCAGCTTTTAACTTTGAGTCATTGATAGTAATTTTAGCATGTTTTTTATGGTCAATTACGGATATAATTGTAAAAAGAACAGGTGCTGTTTCCAATGGCGCTAGCGTAACTTTTTATTTTGCGTTATTTAGCTTTATTATGCTCACACCATTTTTATACCGCGTTTGGATAACTCCAACTATTGAACAATTATTTTGCCTGCTTGCTATTGCTATATTCTTTTTACTGAACATGCTGTCACTAACCCACTCCTACAAAATAGGCAATTTAACTATTATTCAGCCATTTGCTTTTATGAGTCTTATTTTCACTTCAATACTTGCATACTTTACTTTTAATCAAGTAATCACTTTGCCTACAATATTTGGCAGCATTATTATAATTGCCAGCTCTGGTTTTATAACTTACCGCGAACATCTTAACTATAAAAAGTCACTATCTTATATAATAGGTGATAAAACCCTATGACTATAAATCTTGAAAAAATCAGAGAATTAGATTCAGGTCTTGTAGAAATTATTCAGGATTTTTTACTTTTGAATCCTCTTAGCTGGCCAAAAGAAACAATGCATGATTTTCTTAATAATGTTAAGACAAATAACTATAAATTACCTGTTATAACTTACCCGAAAATCGACTATTCTCATAAGATTGAGCAGTTATCTAACTATATAGCAATGCTAAATGAATTTGAAGAAGACCCAATTGTAACTTTTTTACAAGAAACATCCGATAGTTATCTAAGCGCTTACCGCATTTTACAAGGAATAGGAACTAACGATGTAACGCATTTTTCTAAAAAACTATACGGCAGTCCTAAAGATCAATTAACAGGATACACAAGACGCAACCAAGATATAGCCTGGTATTTTTTAAGAATTACCGAACAATATAACTTTAATTTACCGGAAGAATCTTTAATTTACAGCGACAAACAGTGCAAGAAAGCTCTTTCAAAAAGAATTAATAAATATATTAATCAAAAAAAAGATCCTATCAAAGTTACAATAGACAATAATATAGCATCACGTGCGGCAGCTGGATCTAACTATGTAAAAATCCGCAAGAACACCAGATTTTCTGAAAAAGACTTAGATCAATTATTTCATCATGAAGTTATGGTGCATACACTTACATATATAAACGGACGCAAACAGCCTAATTTAAAAATTCTTGGCTACAACGCTCCAAGAACCACGGCAACCCAGGAAGGGATAGCAGTATTTGCCGAATATATTAACTTATCGATAGAGATGATACGCTTAAAACGTATTGCCTTACGTATAATAGCCATTGAAATGGCGGAAAATGGTGCTGATTTTATAGATTTATT
The DNA here is from genome assembly GCA_044359415.1 of Rickettsiales bacterium. GTDB lineage: Bacteria > Pseudomonadota > Alphaproteobacteria > Rickettsiales > UBA6187 > 1-14-0-20-39-49. The sequence goes on from JBIKME010000080.1 coordinate 2,145, forward strand.
TAAGTTTTATCGTCAACACGGACAAAGCGATGAAGAAAGTTATTATTCTGCCATGCGTATTTTCAGAGGTGGCAAACCCAGAGGTGGCATTATATTCTACAAGGATAATGTCTATTTACGCGGTTTAATAGAGGTAGGGTCATTTTTAAAGCACGCCATGCACCAAGGTTATATTCAAGATATTAACTTATTATTCTGTGGTAAACTTACAACATCAGATGTATTAAAGTTTAAACAATTTTCTGATTCAGGAGCCATAATAGATCCTGTCTATTTACCAAAATGGATTACACGTACCGGAGAATTAGCAGCCCATCTTGCTGTAAATGATCTTACCGAAAGATTTAAATTAAATGATTAGAACCATTACATCTAAACCAGCTTGCTATACTATATCTTTTTTTCTTAGCAACAGTGACTTCATGCGGTACATGCTCACTTAGAAACAACACTACAGTTCCCCATATTGGCATAATAGTGGCTATCGGATTATTACTGTTAATGTTTTTATAGATATTTAACAGACCTCCATCTTCTTCTTGCCAATCTTTATTTAAATATATTACCATAGAGATAACGCGATTTTTCCGTCCAACAAAACTATCTAAATGAAGTTTATAATAATCTCCTTTATCATAGGTTGCATAATGAGATTCGACAGAGAACAGGCCTAACATAAGATTCTGATTTATTTTAAGACGCAAATCTTCTAAAATCTTCCAAAGTCTAATCTGCGCTAAACCAGATGAATCAAACCATTTTATTTTATCCCTACGTATCTTGAGGTTCATTCCATAGTCCTCTCCTCTGCCGACACCTGCTATCTGTAATAATTGTTCTTTTTCAAATTGAACCGCTTCCTCATACAGCAAACACAGAAGATCCTCCGGCAAGAAGCCGTTAAAGCAAGCATAATCTTCAATAGTTAAAGATTCACAAATTGAGGCAATATCAAACTGTTTTGGGTTAACATAAGCGTAATTAGCAGAAGAATTTTTTAATATGATTGCCATATATTTTAAATGTATATTTTAAATACGGATTATAGTGACTAACAGCCACTATATACTATAAGCTTTAAACGAAAAAGAAAGAAATGGTGATCCCGGCGCGATTTGAACGCGCGACCCACTGATTAAAAGTCAGTTGCTCTACCGGCTGAGCTACGGGATCACAAGGATATAATAGTACAGGCTTGGGAAAATAGGGGGGAAATTCCTATTCGTCAAGCAAAAATCTATTTTTATTTTTTAATAACTGTAATTATTATTAGGCAGCTATTAACCATTAGAATATATAGCGTATTAATAGAAAATTTTTAATTATAAAATTAAGCGATAAAGCTCTTTTACGCCAATATTTTCCTTATTAACCTCTAACTAATTGCACCAAATCCACGCACGAATTTTTTTATTTCTAAATTAACTAATCATTCATAAGATCAGATAGCTGAATTACGTAAATACTACAGCTATTTTTTATCATAATTTCCATCTGCAATTGCAGATGCTATTTGTTGCATCTGATCTATATTTCCATTACAATGCAATATTATATCACATCCTGCATTCAACGCTTTAATAGTCCTCTGGGCATAACTGCCTTCTAACGCTTCCATGGAAAGATCATCAGTTACTATAATCCCCGAAAAACCAATCTCCACCCTTATTAAATCTATTATTTTTTTAGATAATGTAGCGGGATTTTCAGGATCAATATCGCTATATAAAATATGCGCCGTCATCGCCCAAGGCATGTCGCATAAATTTTTAAATACCTTAAAATCCTTATCAAACAAGTCCTCTCTTGTGCAATCAACTTTTGGTAATTCCTTATGACTGTCGGCTTTAGCCCGGCCATGACCTGGTATGTGTTTTATAATAGGAGTTACTTTGCTAGATAACAAACCTTCGGCAGCACTTCTTGCTAAGGCAGATACTATAGTAACATCAGAACCAAAACTTCTATCTCCTACTATATCATGCGCTCCATCAAATATTAAATCACACACAGGGGCGCAATCTACATTAATACCCAGCTCATATAAATCTTTACCTATATTTTGATAATTTAAGAAGACCTCATATTTAGCTTTTTCCAAATCATTTTGAGCCATCTGTGCAAACCGGCTCATAGGTGGGTACTCTTTCCAATAAGGAGGTCTTAACCTTGCTACCCTTCCACCTTCCTGATCTATGAGAATAGCACAATCAGGTCCTGCTAAATCTCTCAATTGTGAAGTTAATGATTTCACCTGATCAGGATTATCAATATTTCTGGAAAACAAGATAAATCCGTATGGCTTTATCTTGTTAAAAAACTCTATTTCCTGGTAGTTTAAAGAAAAACCTTCAACACCGAATATCACCGGACTATTTTTTAACAATGAAGCACCCCTGTTTTTGTTCAATTAACTCTTTACATATTTTTCTGGCTTTTTCTTCACTAGAAAAATACCCGACTTGTAATCTATAAAAAACTCCTTTATCTGCTACATCTGCTTTCTCGGTAATCAGATTTATATCAGCAAGCAGCTGGGAATGTAATTTTAATATTTTATTCCAGCTATCCTTTACATCATTTTCACTTCTATATGAGCCAAGTTGTAATTTATATCCCGTCTCAAGCTTTTTAGGCTCCACAACCCTTTTGCTATTTTCATCAGATGGAACATTTTTTATATCGTCAACAGTAATGGGCTCCTGCTCTGGCTCCAACACCGGCTCAGGCTTAGATGCAGTTTTAATATTTTCAACCTGATCAACTTTAACTTCGTTGTTTTTTAAATCAATATTATTAGCAACTGCAATATTTTGGCTAGGACTTTCTATTATTACAACTTCCTTGGGCTCATTTTGTACAGACTTAGTCTCAGTATTTTTTACACTGTCATCTTTTACACTGTTATCATTTTTTACAATTTCGTCATTTTTTACAATGTCGTTTTTTACGCCGTCAAATATACCAGCAAAATTTGCTTCGCTATTTTTTATTGTTTGACGGCTCATAGGCTCCTCTGCTGTAGGCAATAACTGAACAACCTTTGGTAATTCCTCTGTTTCATTATCACCGGCTATTGCTTTATATATTTTTTTGTCACGATTATCTATAGTCATTCCCCCCGGTTCTATCGGTTTGAACCTAACAGGATTATTATCAGCTTTTATTATAGGAACTTCTTCACCTTCTCTGCTAATTGCTATTTTATCAGTATTTAAAGCATAAATACCAAAACCAACACCAGCAGAAACAATTAAAATAAATAATATTTTAATTACAGAATTCGGCTTTTGCTCTTCCTGATCGTCAAATTCAAACTTTTCCTCAAATGATTTCAGCAGCTCCTTGCTTAAATCGTCACGGTTAAACTCCATACTACATTTCCCGAACTGGTTTTATGTTAAAGACAGATAAACCTGATGAAAAAACGTTAAGCATCGATTTTAGCAGTACAATCCTAGCCGCCGTTAAC
>JBIKME010000081.1:0-5540 GCA_044359415.1 Rickettsiales bacterium
AAATCCTCTGACCTTTGCTTCCATACGCCGCGATTTATCAACGGCAACTTATCAAATAAATTTTTCATTAAACTACCGACAGCAAATACATAATCAACCTTATTGTCTAGGAGTATCTGTTCTAAATCTTCATGAATTTTCTTTTCATCTTTTCCCAATTCTTTCATATCACCTAAAACCACCAGTAGTCTTCCACCTAAAGCCAACTTGATATCACTTGCTGATTTTACACAAGCCGCAACAGCGGCAGGACTTGAATTATATGTTTCGTCGATTAGTGTAACATGACCAATCTCTCCTCCAAACTTTCCATGTATATTATATTTTTTACCCCTGCCGTTTTTTCCTTTATAACTTTCCAATGAACAGGTAGCCATATTTAAATTTGCGCCAACAGCATTTATAGCAGCTAAAACAGCTAATGAATTTATGGCTTGATGGCCTCCGTTAATACCAAGAGTATAATTTATTTTTAGGTCTTGAATGTTAGCTGCGATATCAGCATTGAAAATATTATCTTTATAATCTAAAAGCCTGGCATCTGCGTCCTTATCACTACCAAAATATAAAATCTTATTTACCGCTTTTTCACGCGCCATATCTGTTAAATTTTTACAATATTTATTATCACGATTGATTATGGCGGTACCTGTTTCTTTTAAACCATCAAAAATCTCAGCTTTTGCAACAGCAATCTCATCGACAGAATTAAAAAACTCCAGATGAACCGGCTCTACATTTGTAATAATAGCGACATCAGGATTAGTCAGTACCGACAGAGGTGAAATTTCTCCCATTGAACTCATACCAACTTCAATTACGGCATAATCAGTTTCTTTGGGCATTCTCGCTAAAGTCAGTGGCAAACCATAGTGATTATTTAAGTTGCCCATCGTATGATGAACAATACCCTGCCCGGCTAAAGCGCAAGCCAACATTTCTTTAGTACTGGTTTTCCCGACACTTCCAGTAACCATTATAACTTTACCATGCATACGCTGCCTGCTATATTTAGCTAAATTCCACAACGCTTCAAAAGTATCATTTACGATAACCAAAGGAAAATCCTGACTAACATCCTCCGGTATATAACTAACTATGGCTGCAACTGCTCCATTTTTACGGGCCATATTAATATATTTATGTCCGTCATTGTTATCACCGACAATAGCAATAAACAGATCTCCTCTTTTTACATCACGGCTATCGATAGATACGCCCGAAGCCTGCCAGCTATAATTACACTCTCCATCCGTCGCATCAATAACATCCGCGCTAGTTAATATTATCATTTTAGACCTTCTGAAATAATTTCTTTAGCTACCTGTACATCATCAAATGGCAATATTTCATCCTTGATTATTTGTGTTTTCTCATGCCCCTTTCCGGCTATTAACAAAACATCACCTGCTTGCATCGTAGAAATTGCAAATTTTATAGCATCTCTTCTATTGCCTATATTATGTGCGGAAGGGGCTGCAGATATGATTTCTTCTTTTATTTTATTAGCGTCTTCATTTCTTGGGTTATCATCAGTTACTACAACTACGTCAGCTAATGTTGCTGCTATTTTACCCATCATAGGTCTTTTTCCCTGATCTCTATTTCCACCGCAACCAAAAACGACAACTAACCTCCCCTTACAATAAGGCCTTAGAACATTCAAGGCTTTTTCCAAAGCATCCGGAGTGTGCGAATAATCAACAAACACAGCAATCTTATCCGAAGATTCAGTAACCCTTTCCATCCTTCCCGGAACATAAGCTAGGCTGCTTAACGACTTTACAGACTGATTAACATCAGCGCCAAAGGCCAAAACCATAGCCAGGGAACATAGCATGTTATATACTTGGAACTCTCCTATTAATGAGGTAGATACACGATAAATCTCATTTCCAATCTTAAAGGATATATCTTGTCCTAATATATTATTTTTTATATCAATAATTTGTATATAGCTATTGTTAGCTCTTCCATATGAATAAATAATATGTTCCTTTGCAATACAAATATTCTTTATATCTTCAAATTGTTCTATATCTGAATTTATTACCGCAAAACTAGCTTTTGGCATAACTTCAGTAAATAAAAGCATCTTAGCCTTAAAGTAATTATCAAAACTCTTATGATAATCCAAATGATCTCTGGAAAGATTTGTAAATGCTCCAACTGTAATATGCAATCCGTCTAACCGCGATTGATCCAAGCCATGACTGGAAGCCTCCATAGCTATATGAGAGACACCCCTCTTTTCAAGCTGTTGTATAATTGTTCTTAGTTTTATAGGATCAGGTGTAGTTAAAAAATTATCTCTATCATATTCTACTTTACCTATTGTATCTTCAATTCCTATAGTTCCTATACTTGCTGCATGAATATTTAAATATTTCCATATTTCCCTACAAAAATGCACTACAGATGTTTTGCCGTTTGTGCCTGTTACCGCGCTTATATTTTTAATGGCAGATTCATAAAACTTCGATGCCATTAAACTAAATACTCTTCTTGGATCTTTACATTTTATTAAACAGACATTATCCGGAACCTGTTTGACTACATCCAGATCACAAATAATTACTGAAGCTCCACGCTCAATAGCACTATCAATAAAATTTGCTCCATCTGCAAACTCTCCCTTTAATGCTCCGAAAATAAATCCCGGTTCAACTTTTCTGGAATCATGCGCAAGTCCATTAACATTTATATTGTTATACTTACTGTCTATTTTTATTGCTGGGTCAACATTAATCAGATTCAGTAAATGACAGCTCTTCGTCAGTTTCGACATTTTTATACCAAAATTCCTTTCTAATTTCATAGTCACTTTCATCAACCGGCAGCACTCCTAAAATAGGCGCGGCTCTGGAGATGATATTTTTTACAACAGGTGCAGCTATCATACCGCCGGTAGTATATCCTGCGGTTTTCTTGTTTCCAACCGGTTCATCAAGCATAACAAATACAACATATTTAGGGCTATTCATAGGAAAAGATGCGATAAAAGATGATATATTTAAACTTTCATTATATCTACCCTTAGTTAATTTACTTGCTGTTCCTGTTTTACCCCCAACCAGATAACCATCTATATTTGACTTGCTACCAGTACCGTATTTAACAGCCCATCTCATAAGCTTTCTAATTTTATTTGATGTATCCTCGCTAACTACTCTTTGACCAACATTTAAAAAATCATATTTATCTTTCTTTATTAAAGTTGTAGGATACAATATTCCGCCATTTACTAAAGCTGCCGTGGCTTTTACTACATGCATTGGCGTCACTGATATTCCGTGCCCGAATGAAATAGTCATAGTACTTGCTTTACCCCAGTTATCAGGATATGATGGAACTCTTACTTCAGGTAGTTCTATTTCAACCTCATCAAGCAACCCCAACTTCATTAAAAATGATTTTTGTTCAGCTTCTCCTGCTTCCAAAGCTATTTTGGCCGATGCTATATTGGATGATACTACATAGGCTTCGTCAGCAGTAAGCTGCGTTTTCTTTTGATGATAGTCGCGGATACTAAATCCGCCCACTTTTAGTGGCTCAGATATATCATACAGATCGTCCATCTTTAAGTTGGATTTTTCAAAACCCAAGGCCATATTAAAAGTTTTTAAAGTCGATCCCATCTCATATTTACCGTAAGTAGACCTGTTAAAACGGGCTTCATTTTCTGCGTTTGAAGGCGTATTTAAATCAAAGTCAGGTAAGCTAACCATGGATATCACCTCCCCTGAGTTGACATCCATTACTATACCGCTGGCTCCAAGAGCTTTAAATTCATCCATAGCCTCTTTTAAGGCATTATGTACAATATTTTGCACCCTAACATCTACTGAAAGCTGCATAGGGCTATTAATAACACCCAAATAATCCTTACCTGATAGATAAGTATTAAACTGTTTTTCAATACCGGAAACACCATTACCATCAACATCAACATTACCAAGAACATGAGCAAGTAAATTTTTATGAGGATAAATTCTTTTTTCCTCCTCTTTAAAATAAAGCCCTGGAATACCTAAAGAATTTATCTGATATTGTTCATCTGGTGTTAGATTCCTCTTTATCCATACAAAACTACTGCTGGATGATAATTTTTTATAAGTTGCTTCATAATTTAATTCCGGAAATAATGTTGTAATCTTTTTGGCAGCATCTTCCAGATCCATTAAAATTCTTGGATTTGCGTATAAAGACGCAGTCTCAAGATTAACTGCTAACAGCACACCGTTTCTGTCAATAATATCAGATCTACTCTTTGATATACCAATGTGATTGTTATTTTCATTGATATTGCTGTTAGCATGATTTTCTTTTTGATTAATCACTGAAACTTCAAATACTCTGGCTGATAGTAGCATAAAAACCATGACAAACACTATAATCATCAGAAAAAGACGCGTATGACTCTCTTTCACATCACCATAAGACGCTTCATCAACCAGAATCTTATAGTAATATTCTTGACGCTCTGACACTATAAACCTTAAAAATACTTTTAACCTTCAAATATTATTATCTTTTATAGCTGGATAATATAGGTCTTAGGGTTGGAACCTCAATTTTATTTGAAGGATTATTACCATCAGCTAAATATATTTCCTTAATTTTATCACCATTTTTTAACTGAGCAACATTTGTATAAGACAATTTTAAATATTTATCAGCTAAAACTCTTATACGCTCAGGTTCGTTTAAATATGCCCACTCTGCATTTAATACATGAATTTCAGACCTATTCGTTTCTATCTGCCGATGCAACTCAGCCAAATCTTTTCTTAAATTTTGTACTCTATAATTTACTTGAAACAATCCAATTATGGTAAATATCACTATAACTACAGAAAATAATACAATTTTTTTCTTCATAACTAATTACCCCCCGCTGATAAGCGAATCGCAGCACGTAGTTTTGCTGATCTAGAACGTATATTAAAATTAATTTCTTTATCAGTTGGTTTTACAGCTTTTTTTGCTATTGGCGCAAAGCTAGGCTTAACATTATTTGTATTTGCAATTATCACATGCCTTGAAGCCCCAGGAATCTTTCCTGATTTATTATTAATATAATGTTTTACAATAGAATCTTCTAAAGAGTGAAACGTTACAACAACCAATCTGCCTTTTTCCGCTAATATTATTTCTGAAGAATCAAGCGCTTCTTCAAGCTCTGTTAATTCATCATTTACCCATATTCTTATAGCTTGAAACGTTCTTGTGCAAGGATCAATTTTATCTTTAGCTACTCTTACAACTGTTTTTATAATATCAGCTAATTCTTTTGTTGTTGTAATTGGGCTTTCTTGCCTCGCTCTTACAATAGCAGAAGCAATCTGCCTTGATCTTTTTTCGCCACTATACTTATATATAATATTAGCTAGTTGTTTTTCTTCTGTGTTATTTACCAGATATCCAGCATCGACATTTCCTTCTCCCATGCGCATATCTAAAGGACCATCTTTCATAAATGAAAATCCTCTTTCAGCCTGATCAATCTGCATTGAAGAAACACCTACATCAAGTACAAA
>JBIKME010000082.1:0-5487 GCA_044359415.1 Rickettsiales bacterium
TATATTTTTTTTAGAAACATCAGAAGCAAAATCATTGGCAAATCTTGTTAAAAACAAACTCCCCTGCCCTGTCTCAGTGCTGCTGTTGCCTCTGGTAGATTTGATTTTGCTGCCTAATGTTGTTTGAGGCTCGCAAACGCCATCTGCATTAAGATCAACATACATGACCTCACCAGAAACAATATTATTTCCGCAAACGTCTTTTGAGATCTGACAATTTTTATCATAGACCGTCTTACCGCTTACATATTTAATTTCCTCACCTTCTCTATGACCAGCGTCATAGCCGGGAGTGGAATTATTACATTCAGACGTATAAAGCTGTATAACAGCTTCACTATATTGACCGCTTTCAGAATTGTATGTGTAATCATATACATATCCTTCTAACGGATATGTTAACATATTTATAGAGCTATATACCGTATTGCCATTATATAAAACATCATCACCTGATCCGGTGTGGGTAAAATCATCTTCATTACATAGCTTACCGGAGTCACTATTATCGCAGATAAGATTACCTTGAGCGTCGTAAATAGTAGTGACATCATCCGGTAATTGTAATTGTCCGGGCACAACTATTTCCAAAGGCTCATTGCCGCCATAAGTTGGATCAAAGGCTATTTGTACCGCAAAATCCTCCCTAGTGATATTTTGCCCAGAGCATGATCTTTTCGGATAATAATTATCCTCAACCTCGGTTTCATAAATATCTAAAAGAGGGCTCGCATACGGAGTACAAGCCACAGATGATATTCTCGCCCCCGGCATTCTTCCAGTTGTCTGAGAGGCAATAGCGTCTTTAATCTGAGTTTCGGTCATTTCAGCATAAGATTTATGCGCATGACTAACGATTATTAGCATTGATATCAAAGCTAATCTCTTAATCACCGTTGCAATAAATCCTGTCCGATTAATCAAAATAAACTCCAGTTAAAATAACCTTATATATGCTGCACTCTTTCCCAAAAAACAGGAAGCCAAACTTCAGGATCATCCCCTAATTCTTCTCTGATTTTATCTAATAACAACACAGTCTCAACTCTTCCGGATAATACGTTAATAACATTATTCATCCCAGATAAATCAATTCTGGCTACTACCGCGTCAGTTCCTTGCTTAACTAAAAAGAATCTTGTTCCAGGATCCGTTGTTTTAATCAAAGTAAATTCACGCTGACTTAACATAAAATGAGTTCTATATACATCCGTAGCTTTTAAATTAGGTAAAAATATCTGCGTCGCTGTCTGCTGAATAAGAGTATCACTAATTTTACTCTTACTGGCATCCTCGACAGACTGAGTTGCAAATATAACAAAGCAATTAAGTTTTCTTAATACTTTTAACCAATCCTTTATTTTCGGGGCAAATACGTCATTATCAATAAGTGCCCAAGCCTCATCGAGCACTATCATTGTTGGAGTGCCGTCTAATGCCATATTTATTTTATGAAATAAATACAGAAGAACCGGACCTAAACTGGCCTTATCTCTTAACAATTCGGCCATCTCAAAGCCAAAAATCATATTATTATTAAAATCTATGTTATCCTGTTTATTATCAAAAACCTTGGCATGCGATCCATAGCCGTGCCACATAGCAATACGTCCGGCCAATGAGTCAGGTCCACCCATGCCTAAAAAAGGTATGATATTACTTAGATTGCGATCCTTAGGATCAAGCTTATAATTACCGGAGACAGCTTCTTCAATTCTTGCCATATTTTCAGCATTTATAGTTTCCGAATTAACTGTAACAAGATGCTTCAACCAATCCATTAAAAACGTTCTGTTCTCTCCGGTGTCCGGCAAAGAAAAAGGATTAAAGCCACAAGGCTCGCTAGGATCAATAATAGTATATAACCCATTTAAAGCCCTGATAAATATTTCAGCACCCCTATCTTTATCAAAAAAGAACATTCTGCACTTAAACTTACGAGCCTGCGCACATAAAAAATTCATAAGCACTGTCTTACCGGCTCCAGTTGGCCCTATTATGGTAGTATGTCCTACATCTCTTACGTGAAAATTAAAATAAAACGGGGTACCAGAAGTGGTATCCATAGTTGTAACATGATCTCCCCAGTGATTGTTTTTTTCCTTTCCGATTGGAAAGTTATGTAACGAGGCAAAACTTGATAAATTTAAGGTATTAACTGTAGCACGCCTTACCGCATAACTATCATTTCCAGGCAATTGCGCCCAGTAACAAGGCTCCAGATTGATCTTCTCACGCACCGGAATAGCTCCGCTATTACTAAGCTCGGTTGCCGCCATAGCTAAAGATATCTCTAAAGATTTTCTGGTTTCCGCAATACATAAAACACTAAGATGATGCTTGCCAAATCCAATTGTACCACTCATCGCATCATCTAATGCATAATTAATTTCTTCAATCTGCGAAACAGCGACATCATGGGCCGAACGCATACGGCCTTGCTGAATCTGCATACTTGCAATAGCAGCCTGACGGTCGCTAAAAGAAAAAGACTGCGATATAATCAATTCAAACGGCATCTGCAGAAAACTATCAAACATAGAAGCCGATGTTCTTTGCGGATATTCTTTTATACTAACTAGTCCGGCAAATTTACTGCCGCCGGCTCCCCTTACCTCAATAGCGCCGGAACCAAAATACAGCCTTTCAACAGGAATATATTTTGAAATATCGCTCTTTGGAAACAACATCGGCCTTGAATGACCGCAATTGACTAATGTTCCTAAAAACTCAAGTATTTCAGAATAAACTCCGTTTTTAGTTTCCACCACTCCTAAAACATCGGGCTTGTAATCTCTTAGGGTACTCACTATTCTAGAAGTCATCTCATCGAGTTCTTCATATGAATCCCACATATCCTTACCCCAAAGAACTTTATCAGTTTTCTGCTGTAATTTTTTTAAAACCCCTCCGATAGCCGCAATACCGGTTTTATTATTTTTCTTTATAACAGTTACATATAGCTCATTAACAAAACTTTGTTGATTCAAATGTTTTTCCCGCCAGACATCTTCTAAATATGTCGCAAAGCCAGGTGGCATCATATGCCCCTCATCTTTAGAAAAGGCTGCTTTTCTGCGTCTTACTATATGAAAATATAAAGAAACCTGTCCGGCACCGATTCCTTTGAGCAATAAATTTCGAATATTTTTTCTGATATCAACATCTTCATCATCAGCCGTTTCAAAAGAAAATCCGCTAAATTTAATTACCTGTAACAAATCATCGCTTTTAGTCAATATCGTACGATTATTCCAATGACACTTATAAGGGATAAATTCCATTTGCGGAAATTCCCTTTTTGCATATTTTTGTTTATGCGTACGCTGTCTAACAAGTCTAAGCATAAAATCATACTCTTTTCATACTATGATCCGAAAAAAACACGAATCAATTCGCCGGAATTTAAAATTTTTCAATGCACAATCACGCCTAAATATATCTTAGTCAAAATGTCACACTCTTTTTAACTTATTATTGTAGCATTTATTACTAAATGTCACATCAGCTACAACTTACATAACATCATACGAATTAGTCAAACCATGATAAAATCTATTTTTACATCTATTACATTTTTGCTGTTTTACTAAAAAAAGCTCCATAAAGAGCGGTTCTTTTTTTGACAAAACATATGCAACAAGATGGACAGGTACCATCGCTCCAAAAAACTTAAAATCAGAGGTTAGAACAAATCCCATAGCACCAACTAGAAAATTAAGCAGCACCACGATATAGCTCACACCCAATATTGTCGAAGAACGAGTTAGTCCTAAGAACAGCATATCAGTTTCTAATTCACCTGTTTCCATAGTTACATTCCCATGTTGTTATTTATTAATATACACGCTAAATATTAAAATTATGTTTCATAATAACACTTTTTTATTTAAAAATCACTATAAAACAATTACCAAATGACACAGTTATTCACTATAAAAACGGGGAAATAAATCAAATCTTACTAAAAAGAACATTATCGGCAGATAGTAATTCTTATTTTCTCTAGAATATTTCTTATAATTAATCTATATTCTTTTTTTTAAGTTACAATATAAATACACAGATTATACATATAATGCATATTAATTACCCGATATTAGATCGTATAAAAACAACAGAGGATATAAGAAAACTTAAGTTAGAAGAACTTAATTCCTTAGCGGCAGAAGTAAGAGATCGTACCATACGCACAGTAGCTAAAACCGGCGGTCATCTTGGTGCCGGACTGGGTGTGGTTGAGTTAACTACCGCTTTACATTACGTTTTCAATACCCCAAAAGATAAAATTATATGGGATGTGGGACATCAGAGCTATCCTCATAAAATTTTAACAGGTAGAAATGATAAAATGGAAACCATTAGAAAGGCCGGGGGTCTTTCTGGGTTTACAAAAAGATCAGAAAGCATCTATGACCCGTTTGGAGCAGGCCATAGTTCAACTTCGATTTCGGCAGCGCTTGGAATGGCCGTAGCCAGAGATTTATCTGGAGAAAAATATGAAACCATAGCTGTTATAGGAGACGGCTCCATGAGTGCGGGAATAGCTTATGAGGCTATGAATAACGCCGGTGATATGAACACGCGCCTGATCGTTATATTAAACGACAACAATATGTCCATAGCTCCACCTGTTGGAGCTATGAGCGGATATCTTTCAAGACTAATATCCTCAAAACCATATTTATCGATTAGAAACGCAGCAAAAAAAGCAGTAAGTCACTTGCCTAACGCGATTGAGAGAGTTGCTAAAAAAGCCGAAAAATACACAAAGGATTATTGGGTAGGCGGTAATTTTTTTGAAGAAATGGGCTTTTACTATGTAGGGCCGATAGACGGGCATAATCTTAACCAGCTGGTTCCGATATTTAGAAACATCAAAAATGATAAAAGTATCAACAGGCCTATATTAATTCACGTAGTGACAGAGAAAGGTCACGGCTATCAGATGCCAGAGGCCAAAGATAGCAGCCTGCATGCAGTCGGCACATTTAACGCCGACACCGGACTATTAGATAAAAAAAACAAGGCGAACCCTACTTACACACAAATATTTTCGGAATATTTGTGTCAGGAGGCTAAAAATGATGATAAAATAGTCGCTATAACAGCCGCCATGCCTTGCGGAACTGGCTTGGATAAATTCGCGGAAATTTTTCCAAATAGAATTTTTGATGTTGGTATAGCAGAACAACATGCGGTAACTTACGCAGCAGGACTTGCTTGCGAGGGTTATAAGCCGTTTTGTGCAATATACTCTACTTTTCTACAACGCGCTTATGATCAAATAATTCATGATGTGGCAATTCAGAATCTTCCGGTAAGATTTGCGATTGATAGAGCTGGATTCGTAGGAGCTGATGGCGCAACTCACTCTGGCTCATTTGATATTATGTTTTTAACAAACTTACCTAATTTTATTGTCATGGCACCTTCTGACGAGATAGAGCTTGCCAGAATGATCAAAACAGCCTGTAAAATTGATAA
>JBIKME010000083.1:0-5470 GCA_044359415.1 Rickettsiales bacterium
CTCTTCCTACATTATAAAGGGTGAAGATGATGGCAAGGTTTCTATTTTAAGTACAAAGATTAATGGCATGAAAGACCATGTGGTTGTAAGTTCATCGCATACTTTCTTTCCGAGTAATGAGGATGTACAAAAACAAACTATATATTTTCTAAAGAATGGTAACTTTAAACACGGTAATTTATGAAAAATACTCTAAATCTTCTAAAAACCAAACGCTTCTTACCGTTATTCATTACCCAGTTCTTTGGAGCGTTTAATGATAACGCCTTCAAGAACGCATTCTTAATGTGGTTTACTTATGATATTGCACTTAAAACAGGGTCTGATGCCTCTATTATGTTAACCATTGCCGCAGGATTATTTATACTTCCATTCTTTTTATTTTCAGCTACTGCAGGCCAAATTGCTGATAAATATGAAAAATCCTGGATTACACAGAAAATAAAACAGCTGGAAATTATCCTTATGATTGGCGCAACAATCTTTTTTTATCTGCAAAATGTACCGGGATTACTAACAATATTGTTTATGATGGGTCTACATTCAACATTCTTTGGGCCAATAAAATACAGTTTACTACCTGAACATTTACAAGATGATGAACTTATCAGTGGCAATGGTCTAATTGAGGGAGGTACATTTCTTTCCATCCTACTAGGCACAATATTTGGCGGTATTATAATCCGCACCAGTTATGGAGTTGAAATATTTTCACTATTTGTAATCGTCTTTGCAATAATTGGTTGGATTTCCAGTCGTTACATACCAAAAGCTCTAACAGGCAATCCAAAATTAAAAATAAGCTGGAATATCGCAAAAGAGACATGGAAAATTATTGGATATGCAAGAAAAGAGCTTACAGTGTGGTTATCCATAATAGGTATTTCCTGGTTCTGGCTGATTGGTGCCACATTCCTTACCCAACTGCCTGTATACACAAAAAATATAATCAATGGTAATGAAACTATAGTAACATTATTCCTGACCATATTTTCCATCGGCGTAGGAATTGGTTCAGTATTATGCAACAAACTACTAAAAGGCCAGATAAATGGGAGGCTGGTTCCTTATGGTTCACTTGGTATTACCATAGCGATTATCTTATTTACCATTGCATCTAAAATGTACATATCTTCAGAATATGAAATTGGCATATTGGAATTTATAAGATCAGGATTTTACGCTTTAATAATCATTTTTTCTTTACTCATGCTTGCAGTCTCTTCAGGGCTATATATCGTGCCCCTTTACGCAATAATGCAGCACCGCTCTAATGAACAACATCTGTCACGCATAATAGCCGCTAATAACGTACTTAATGCTTTATTTATGGTGGTAGCAACTCTCTATGCTGTGGTAATTTTTGCAGCTGGATTTGATGTTATAGAATTATTATTATCACTCGGAATTATAAATATACCACTATTTTTTGTTATACGATCTGTAGTAAAAAGGAGGTTGCAAAATGCTTAAACCAATACTGAAGTGGCTACTCAAGTCTCTTTATAAAGTTGAGGTAAAGGGCTTAGAAAATTACGATAAGGCCGGAAGCCGGGTTCTTATTGTGGCTAACCATCTATCATTTCTCGATGCGGTATTAGTAACATTATTCCTGCCTGAAAAACCAATGTTTGCAGTAAATACCAACATTGCCAAGCGCTGGTATTTTAAACCATTTCTTTCATTGGTAAAAGCCTTTCCACTCGACCCTACAAACCCGATGGCTACTAAGAGTATCATCAATGAAATAAAAAAAGACCGTAAATGTGTAATATTTCCTGAAGGACGAATAAGCGTAACTGGTTCACTAATGAAAGTTTACGAAGGTCCTGGCATGATTGCAGATAAATCTGGAGCAAAAATCCTGCCTATACGTATTGACGGAGCTCAATACACCCAATTTTCCAGGATAAAAAATAAAGTCCGAGCCAGATTATTTCCAAAAATTACCTTAACTATGCTAGAGCCATGTAATTTTGATATTCCTAAGACATTAACGGGTCGTACCCGCCGCCATTCTGCCGGAATAAAGCTTTATGACCTAATGAGTCAAATGCTATTTGATAGCTCTGATTATAAGAAAACATTATTTGAATCTTTGCTCGACCAATCTCATATTCATGGACGAAATCACATTATAGCAGAAGATATAATGCGTAAGACAATAAATTATGGCGAATTAATAACTCGTAGCTTCATACTTGGTAGAAAAATTGCTGGTAATACTAAGCAAGGTGAGTATGTAGGTGTAATGTTACCAAATATGGTTAGCTCACTAATAACCTTCTTTGCACTTCAAGCTAAAAATCGAGTACCTGCAATGCTGAATTTCTCGACAGGGGCCAAGAACCTTATTTCAACTTGCAAAACCGCAGAAATACAAACTGTTTATACATCAAAACAATTTGTATCTAATGGAAAATTAGATTACTTAATTGCCGCAATTACAACAGAAGGCATAAAGGTTATTTATCTAGAAGATATTGTAAAACAGATAACTTTTTTTAATAAGGCTTTCGGCCTTATTGCAAGCTATATACCTCAGTTTTTTTATACAAAAACAAACCCTGATAATGCTGCCGTTATTCTATTTACCTCAGGCTCCGAAGGTATGCCAAAGGGTGTTGTATTATCCCATAAGAATATCCAAGCAAATCGTTACCAATTAGGTTCTAGAGTTGATTTTGGTCCAACTGATATTGTATTTAACGCTCTCCCTATATTCCACTCCTTTGGGTTGACCGGAGGAACATTATTGCCAATTTTATCCGGCATCAGAACTTTCTTCTACCCTTCTCCACTACACTATCGCATTGTGCCGGAGCTGGTTTATGATACCAACAGTACTATTATGTTCGGTACAGATACTTTCCTTTCCGGATATGCGCGTTTTGCTAATCCGTATGATTTTTATTCAATTCGCTACGTATTTGCAGGCGCAGAAAAATTAAAGGAGGAAACTAGAAAAATATGGGCAGAAAAATATGGTGTACGTATTTTTGAAGGTTACGGCGCAACTGAAACATCTCCCGCACTTTCTACCAATACACCAATGCATAACAAGCCAGGAACAGTTGGACGTATATTACCTGGAATTTCTTGCAAACTTGAGTCCGTACCAGGCATTGAAGATGGTGGAAAATTAATTGTATCAGGAGAAAATATTATGAAGGGGTATCTAATGAGTGACAGCCCTGGTAAGCTTGTTCCGCCTGCTAATGGTTTATATGATACAGGTGATATAGTATCATTTGACGAAGAAGGTTACATCACTATCAAAGGCCGCGCAAAACGCTTTGCAAAAATAGCTGGGGAAATGATTTCTCTTACTGCTATCGAAACGTATTTAACGAAGTTATGGCCTCATAACAAACATGCTGTAGTTACAATATTTGACGCTAAAAAAGGTGAAGCGTTGGTATTAGTAACTGATAATCAGGATGCCGACCGCTCTAATATCTGGTCATATGCTAAACAAAATGGAATTAATGAACTATCCGTTCCAAAAAACATAAAAATAGTCGATACAGTACCTTTGCTCGGAACAGGCAAAACAGATTATATTAAAATAAAAGAGCTAGCGGAAGAAATTATCGAGCATGTAATATCAAGGCAACCGAGGAGATAGCAAGCTGGTTACGACAGCAGAGATTCAACGCATTTCCTTAGACAGAGCCAAAAATCAGGATAAATTCCTGTGCGAGGAAAATATTATCATGGTTGCCACAATCACCTTTGGTATGGGGATTGACAAACCGGATGTGCTTTTTGTTATTAACATGAGCATACCGAAAAATATTGAGGCATATTATCAGGAAACTGGCTGTGAAAGCCATAACGAACCCCCTCATTACAGAATGCTACATAAGGCATAAGCCATACACCAGAAGACGTATAAAAGGCTTAATGAAGAGATGGATTATTATGACAACACTGCCAATATCATGATTGCTAAAAAATTCAGCATGATTGATGGGCTTTAAATCTGTTTGGTAAAATTTAAGTAAATATCAAAAAATATATTTGTAGAATTTGTAGAAAGTTTTTTAATATAAATACCAAAAATAATTAACCAACATATGTTTTAAGCATTTAGAAAGTGTGGGGGCTAATTGGGGAACAAAAAAAGTACGCTTTAAACATGACTTGTAAATCAGGCGTTTAATTACAAGCAGTGGCGGGGATGACGTTCACACTCAAGCGATAAGTCACTGAATATCATATATTATTTTTGCCACGAATATTTTCCGTCTACCCACCATGTACCGATTACAACGCTTTGTAAAGTTCAATTCCAACACGGTTTATATGCTCTAATAAATCAGCATTTTCAATATCGGTGAAAATTGAGAGGTCAAATTTATAGGGTGTTAGCAAGTCGTCAATATCGTTACTAATCTTGCTTAGCACATGCAGGTCAAGATTATTGCCTTTCAGGGTTAAATCAATATCCGAACCATTCTTATAAGTTCCATTGGCACGAGAGCCGTATAATATCGCAACTTCAACTTGCGGATATTTTGCAAACACGCTGTGTATTTTTTTGATGGTATTGGCACTTAATCCAGTTTCCATTTAAACCAGCCCATCCAATCTTTTTTCCAACGCTACAAAGGCGGGGTGATAGTCATTTGTGATTGCTTTGATGATTTTTCTGGTTGTTTCCTCATTATAGGTGTGTGAGGTCATATTGCGGCTTTTAATCATTTCCATCCATATTTCGCCGTTATCCAGCAAATTCAAACTGAAAGCCTCACGAGTGGTATCTTTTGAGCCGAAAATCTCTGCATTGCCTTTATTTTTGACAAAATCGCTTAAAGTCTTCCAAGCCAGTTCATGGGTATATTCAAACGCCTGAATAAGCCCCTGCTCTTCGAGTTCGTTTAGTTTTTCTTTAGCAACAAATTTTGTAAGTTGCGCCGAGGCTTTTTTGTAATTACTGAAACGCTGCTGCCAGCGTATATCTTTTTCGGTCATTTTAGTTGTCTCCTTATATATCACTATAACCACCTCCAAACTGGGTGGGGAATGTCAACTTCACCGACTGCGATTCTAGCAGATTTCGATGATATTGCTACCAGTTATTATAAGAAGTGGTGATAAAAATCGGCGCTATTATTTATTTTTACTGTTTTCGATAATAAGGCGTTTATTCAAAATAAGCTTGTCATGTCCTTAAAATAACGAAAAATGAAACCTAAAGGACATGATAGACACAAAAAGCCAAGGAATACCTTTAAATTATCTATTAATGTGCAATTTGTCAATACGCATTGAAAACTTTACAGCTGCTCCCGTAGTTTTTTATTTTTATAGCCTTCCAAATAATTGGCAAAGCTATTAGTTCAGGCATTATTATGCTGATTTATATATTGTAATTAATTATTTTTTATTCACCAATTGTTTTGATACCACTTTTAAAATTTATCCTCTAGGAGCTATCTTGAACTGGAACGGCGGACATTATTAT
>JBIKME010000167.1:0-3282 GCA_044359415.1 Rickettsiales bacterium
TCTTATTAATTTTTTAGCAATTACTAACGCAGGCGCAAAACAAATCACTTTTGCCCCATATTCTTTAATATCTTTTATAGTTTTTGCTAAAGGTAAGCCACCAGCCAGAACAACATGAGTAACAGCCTCTTCTTTACATACTCTAACCAACTCATCCAAATCAGGATGCATTATTATTAAATTAACTCCAAATGGTTTATCAGTATGCTTTTTTGTTTCTTTAATCTCATTACGCAGAAGCTCAGTAGTCATAGAACTACAGGCTATTACACCAAAACCACCTGCATTTGATATAGCGGCTACTAAATTATGTTCTGAAACCCAGCTCATAGCACCGCCCATAATAGAATATTTACATCCTAAAAATTCCTGCCCGCTTTTCCACAGTTTAGCTAACTTATCCATAAAACCTTAATTGTTAATGTTTCTCTTCTTCAGCATCAAGACCATATGCACTATGTAAAGCACGGATAGCAAGTTCTGTATATTCATCATTTATCAGTACGCTTACTTTTATTTCAGATGTAGATATCACTAATATATTTACACCTTTATCTGCTAATGTCTGGAACATTTTTTGAGCAAGTCCCGCATGACTTCTCATCCCTACTCCAATGACAGAAACTTTCGCTACATTTCTATCTACTATAATAGATTCATATTTTAATCTTTCTTTTGCAGCTTCAAGGGCTTTAAAAGCTATCTCAACATCAACTTTAGGCAAAGTAAATGTTATATCAGTCTCCTTACCGCCTTTACTGAAATTGACATTTTGCACTATCATATCAACATTAATGTCAGCATCTGTTATTGGAGCAAAAACTTCTGCCGCCAAACCTGGTTTGTTAGGAACATTTGTTAGGGTAATTTGCGCCTCATTACGGCTATATGTTACACCTGTTACCAATCTTCTTTCCACTACTTCCTCCTCATCAACTAATAAACTTCCTGGACTATCGTTAAAGCTTGATAAAACCTGTACGCGAACCCTATATTTCATAGCCATCTCAACTGAACGGGTCTGTAAAACCTTAGCCCCCAGCGAAGCCATCTCCAACATCTCTTCATAAGCAACTTTATTAAGCTTACGTGCTCTTGGTACCAATCTTGGATCAGAAGTATAAATACCATCAACATCTGTATATATGTCACAGCGCTCAGCATCAAGCGCAGCAGCAAGGGCAACAGCTGATGTATCCGAGCCTCCACGACCTAAGGTTGTTATTCTATTTTCTTCTGTGACCCCTTGAAAACCAGCAACAACAGCAACATTACCTTCGTTTAACGAATTTCTTATTAGGTCTGCTCTAATATCACCTATACGCGCCTTAGAATAAGCATCGCTAGTATTAAATCCTATCTGCCACCCAAGCCATGATCTGGCTTTAATACCCATTGACTGCAATGTTAAAGCTAACAACCCGGAAGTTACCTGTTCGCCCGAAGAAACAAGAGAGTCATATTCTTTCAGAGATTCTTTAGTTGTTAAATCAGAAACCTGATTAGCCCAATCAACTAATTCATTGGTTTTACCGGACATAGCGGATACCACAACTACAAGCTGATGACCCGCTTTAACTTCTTTTTCTACCAAGGACGCTGCATGCTTGATACGCTCAATATTCGCAACGCTTGTGCCTCCGAATTTTTGTACTATAATGCTCATATAAATTGTTTTATTTATTAATCATTCTGCTATATAGTATTTTTTAAAACAATTGTCCACATTGAAAAATTCCATATTCTTGACCATATATTAAAATAAAAACCGATGAATAAGTCGCAAACAGTAGATACCAAAGAAATAGAAAAATTTTCGCAAATCGCTGACCAGTGGTGGGATCTAAACGGAAAATTCAAACCATTGCATAAATTTAATCCTATTAGAGTAAATTATATCAAAAAAAAAGCTCAGAAACACTTCGGATTAATTGATGATCTTCGGGGATTAGATGTATTAGATATTGGCTGCGGCGGAGGATTATTATCGGAGCCTATGGCAAGATTTAAAGCAAATGTAACAGCTATTGACGCCTCTGAAAAGAATATATCTGTCGCCTCCATACATGCAAAAAAATCAAATCTTACTATTAATTATCA
The DNA here is from genome assembly GCA_044359415.1 of Rickettsiales bacterium. Lineage (GTDB taxonomy): Bacteria > Pseudomonadota > Alphaproteobacteria > Rickettsiales > UBA6187 > 1-14-0-20-39-49. The sequence continues at coordinate 2,101 of JBIKME010000167.1, forward strand.
GCATACGACGGTAGAAGAATTAGCTGCGAAGAATAAAATTTATGATATTATTTTAAATATGGAAGTAATCGAGCACGTGGCTGATTATAAATTATTTCTTCACCAATCATGTTTGATGCTAAAACCCGGCGGATTAATGTTTATAGCTACCATAAATCGCACTATTAAATCTTTTTTATTAGCTATTTTAGGTGCCGAATATATATTAAGATGGTTGCCTGTCGGTACTCACAACTGGAATAAATTCCTAAAACCGTCAGAAATTGAACCTTATGTTAATATTAACGGTTTATTATTAGAAGAAATACAAGGCGTATCTTACAACCCGCTGGTTGATAAGTGGCATTTATCCAATGATATGGATGTTAATTATATGATGTTGATAAGCAAACAAAATGAAAAGCCTAAATCAAATAGCTAAAGATTCCATCACAAAATTAAAGAATAATAATTTGCTTAGGAGTTTAAAAGAAACATCAAGAGAAGATGCTATTTATGTAACTGTAAACAAAAAAAAATTAATTTCCTTTTGTTGTAATGATTATCTAGGATTATCTAGCAATATTATAACTAAAAAGGCCGCTATTAAGGCTACTGAACAATACGGTACCGGAGCCGGAGCCTCACGCTTTATTACCGGCAATAATATTTTATATAGTAAGTTAGAAGAAAAACTGGCTAAACTAAAGAAAACGCAAAGTGCGCTGGTATTTGGTAGCGGTTATTTGGCTAATATTGGAACAATACCTGCATTAGTTGGCAAGAACGATCTAATAATCGCTGATAAACTGATCCACGCGTGCTTAATAGACGGAGCTGCATTATCCGGAGCAACACTCATCAGATTTAGTCACAATCAAGTTGATAAATGTGAATATATATTAGCCAATAAAAGAAAATCTTATAACAACTGCCTTATTCTAACGGAACATGTATTTAGTATGGATGGAGATGTATCTCCAATCAATAAATTATATCAACTTGCTGATAAGTATAATGCATGGTTATTAACAGATGACGCACACGGGCTAGGTATATTACCCACAAAGAAGTCTCATATTCAAATGGGTACGTTATCCAAAGCCGTAGGATCATATGGCGGTTATGTATGCGCATCTGACAACATAATTGAATATTTACGCAACAAATCTCGCTCTTTAATTTATTCAACAGCCTTGCCGC
>JBIKME010000001.1:0-18930 GCA_044359415.1 Rickettsiales bacterium
AGTATTTATGAGATCTATAATATAAAACTTCTCATCATATAACTTAAAGCGCAGTTTTTATACTACTAGTTTTTTGTAGAAGAAATAGCCGGTGAATGAGTAGCTTCTTTTTTTGCACTACCTAAGCATTGCAAGAAGAAGCTACTCATTGCAGAGTTATTTTACTCTTGCCCATATACGGTTCTTAGCAAAATAAAATAATACAGTAAATATAATCAAATAAGCAAAAACTTTGATACCTGTTCTTTTGCGCTGTTCCATTTCAGGCTCCGCAGCCCATTGCAGGAATATAGTAACATCCCTAGCCATCTGGTCTACAGTAGCTTCAGTACCGTCTTGGTAAGAAACTGCTCCCTCTGATAAAGGAGCTGCCATCGCTATTTGATGACCTGGGAAATATTCGTTATAATTCATGCCGGACTCTAGTTGAAAGTCTGCAGGTGCTTCTTTATATCCTGTAAGAAGTGAATATAGATAATTAGCACCATCAGGACGAGATTTGACTATTAAAGATAAATTTGGCGGCAATGCGCCCCCATTGGCGGCTCTTGCAGCATTATCATTAGCAAAAGGTCTGGCAAACTTATCTGACGGACGACCAGGTCTTTCAAACATATCCCCGTCGGCATTCGGACCATCAATGATAGTAGCCTCTGCGGCAATTGCCTTTACTTCATCTTCAGAAAATCCGATGTCAGTTAGGTTGCGATAAGCATTATGTTTTAATGCATGGCATGAGGCGCATACTTCCTTGTATACCTGAAAGCCGCGCTGTGCGGCGTTCCTGTCCACAGTTCCAAAAGCACCGTCAAAAGGCCATATATTTTTCTTTAGAGTTATTTCATCTGTCGACGCAAGAGCATTTGTCGTAAATAACAGGAAGACTAATAAAAGTTTTTTCATTTTAATATCCAATTTATATTTATTAACTATCTCTTTTTATAGGCTGCATCTATTGATTCAGGCAATTTAGAAGGCTTTTCTACTTTGCCTATAATAGGTAAAATCAATAAAAAATAAGCAAAATAGTAAAAAGTTGCCACGCGTGATAAAATAACATAAGTACCTTCAGCAGGCTTGCCGCCTAAATAACCTAGAAAAATAAAATTAGCAGCAAATAGCCAGAAAAAAGGCTTAAATAAAGGCCTAAAAGAGCCTGATTTTATTTTTGAGGTGTCAAGCCAAGGTAGAACAAATAATATCAGCAATGATCCAAACATGAATAGTACGCCACCTAGTTTATCAGGTATTGCTCGCAATATTGCGTAAAAAGGCAGGAAATACCACTCAGGCACAATATGAGCCGGTGTCACAAGCGGATCAGCCGGAATATAATTATCCGGATGGCCAAGATAATTTGGCTCAAAAAATAAGAAATAGGCGAATAATAAAAAGAATACACCAAAACCAAAAAAGTCTTTTATCGTATAATATGGATGAAAAGGAATGGTGTCTTTTTCGGTTTTCGGTTCAACTCCGGTTGGGTTGTTAGACCCACTTTGATGTAAAGTTACAACATGGAGAATTACAAGGCCTAAAATTATAAAAGGTAATAAATAATGTAGAGAAAAGAAGCGGTTCAATGTAGGATTATCTACGCTGTAACCTCCCCATAACCAAGTTACTATACCTTCTCCTACTACCGGAATTGCTGAGAATAAATTAGTTATTACAGTAGCTCCCCAGTAACTCATTTGTCCCCATGGTAAAACATATCCCATGAAAGCTGTAGCCATCATCGATATAAATATTAATATGCCAAACCACCATAGGATTTCCCGCGGAGCTTTATAAGATCCATAATATAGACCTCGTAAAATATGCAAATATACAGCTAAGAAGAACATTGATGCACCAACTGCGTGAGTATATCGTATTAACCAGCCGTAATTGACGTTACGCATTATATTTTCAACGCTATCAAAAGCTAAGTTGGCGTGTGCAGTATAATGCATAGCAAGAATAATGCCTGTTATGATTTGTATCATAAGCGCCAGTCCTGCTATAGAGCCTAGATTCCAGGCATAACTTAAATTTTTAGGAGCTCTATATTCTGCGAAGTGCTCAAGAAAACTAAAGATAGGTAAGCGAGAGTCGATCCAACCTTTGACACCCGTATATTTACTTTGGCTCATTATTACTATCCTATTTTAATTAGATTATCATTTAAAAATTCATAAGGAGGTATTACCATATTTTTAGGTGCGGGACCTTTTCTGATTCTGCCTGACGTATCGTAATGAGAGCCGTGACATGGACAAAACCAGCCATCATAATCCCCTTTATACCCCAATGGAACGCACCCAAGATGAGTACATATGCCAAGCACTACAAGCCATTCGTCTTTTCCTTCCTTTACTCTCGAGGAGTCTTCTTCCGGGTCAGGTAAGCTATCAAGCTTTTCTTGTCTTGCGGTTTTGATTTCATCTTCTGTTCTACGGCGAATAAATACAGGCTTACCTCGCCACATAACCCTTATTGAGCGACCTTTTTCTATGCTGGATATATCAACCTCCGTTGAAGATAGTGCCAAAACATCAGCTGAAGGATTAAGGGAGTCAATTAGAGGCCAGACAAAAGAAGCGGCTCCTACGCCTGCCACTGCACTTGCTGTTAATACTATAAAATCACGCCTGGTACTAACCCTGGTATTAACATTTTCTGTCGTTTTTTTAGACATGTTATTCTTTCCTTGAGTAATTTTGTGATTATCTGATAATATTATCAAATTTTTTTTGACACTTTATATATAATAAGTTTCAAAAAATCTATAAATAATTTTGTAATATATAGTTTAATATATATTTGTGGTGCAATATTTCAAATAAATTATATGCCGTAATATATTATAACCTTGTCCTTAAGTTAAACATATATTATAAAATTATACATTATGTTTTTCTGTGAAAACAGTTATAAAAAAGGTGTTAATATGCAAGTTGAGTTTTCAAGTAATTATTCAGATAAATCTGATACATTAGTTATATTAATAAGTGAATCACTTAAGATAGGTGGTAAAGTAGGCAAGATTGATACCAAGATAGCAGATCTTATTAAGAAAGCTATACAGATAAGAAAGTTCAAAGGTAAAAAAGGTGATGTGTTGGTTATCACTGCTCCGGCTGAAATGCGTTATAATCAGCTTATTATAGTTGGTATCGGTGATAACGGCAAAATAAATGATTCTGCTGCTCTATCCGTAGGAGGTTCGATTTATAATGCGTTAAATTCTGCAAAGTCGGTTAATGCTGATATCGTAGTTGAAGAATTTAAAGAAGATTATGCTGTCGCAGCAAATATTGCTTATGGAGCTACTTTGCGTTCATATAGATTCGACAAATATCGTACTAACATAAAGGACGATAAAAAAGCTACAGTAGAGTCTGTTAATTTTAAACTTGACGGCGCTGAAAAGGCAAAAAAAATAAGTGATAAATTACAGAAGATAGCTGAGGCTGTTTTTCTGGCAAGAGATGTTGTAACTGAGCCGCCTAATAAATTATATCCAGAAAGCTATGCCAAAATAATAGAAAAGAATTTATCTCGTAATGACGTAAAGGTAAGCCTGCTTTCCGAGAAGAAGTTAGAAGAGCTGGGTATGGGAGCTTTGCTTGGTGTGGGGCAGGGGTCTATTAGGGAGTCTTATGTCGTTGTTATGGAATATTATGGAAGCGACAACCCTAAAGAGAAGCCTGTTGCTTTTGTTGGTAAGGGTGTGACTTTTGATACCGGAGGAATTTCTATAAAGCCTGCTTTGGGGATGGAGGATATGAAGTATGACATGGGAGGCTCGGCTGCTGTGGTTGGTGTTATGAAAGCTCTCTCTGGCCGCAAAGCAAAGGTTAATGCGGTAGGTGTGGTTGGATTGGTAGAAAATATGCCTGGTCATAATGCTCAGCGCCCAAGCGATGTCGTAAGTACTATGTCGGGTCAGACTGTTGAGGTTTTAAATACAGATGCAGAGGGCAGATTGGTTCTTGCAGATGTGCTTACTTATGTTCAGGAGAAGCATAATCCAAAAGTTATAGTTGATCTTGCAACTCTAACCGGTGCCATAGTTATAGCTCTTGGCGATCAGTATGCCGGATTGTTTTCCAATAATGATAAATTAAGCGAAATGTTAATAAATGCTGCTAATGAAACCGAAGAGCTGTTATGGCGTTTTCCTTTGAGCGCCGAATATGATAAGCTATTAGACTCTGAAATTGCGGATATGCAAAATATCAGTTCCGGCAAGGGCGCGGGTTCAATAACGGCAGCCCAGTTTTTAAAGCGTTTTATAAAGGACGATACGGCATGGGCTCATTTGGATATTGCCGGAATGGCGTGGACAAAAAAAGATTTGGATGTTTGTCCAAAAGGAGCCACTGCTTTTGGAGTAAGGTTGCTGGACAAGTTTGTGAGTGATAATTACGAGAGTTATTAAAAAAGATAGTTGTAATGAAAATCAATTTTTACCATTTGACGCTTCTGCCTATTGGCAAGGCTTTGCCTAAGTTGCTAGAGAAGGTAATAGCCGCAAATTTTAAGGTTATGATACAGGCTCCTTCTGAAGAGATGGTTAAACAGCTAAATAGGGAGCTTTGGACTTATACAACAAAGTTCTTTTTACCACATGGCACTAAAGAAGACGGATTTGCTGCGCAGCAGCCTATATTTATTACAGCTGATAATGACAATGCTAATAAAGCTACCATACTGACATTAGTATATAATTCATCGGTCGATAATATAGATGATTTTGAAAAATGTATTTATATGTTTGACGGTAATGACGAGGTGCAGTTAAAAAATGCTCGCCAAGATTGGAAAAAATACTCTGCATTAGGACATGAATTGATTTATTGGCAACAGACACCAAAGGGTGCGTGGCAAGAGCTAAAAAAATGACAATAAAGAGAGGTTATGTATAAAATGCTAACCTTGTTGCTGCATATAATATGCTCTTGTTTTTTTAGCAAAATTGTAAAGCGCGGATATTTATTTATTTTATAAAATATAAGGGTTTATCTTGCTTTGTTTTTGTGCTACAATGCGTCCCTTGTTGGACTTTTGTTTTTAAAAGTGACTAGGTAAATATTTTGGAGAATCCGCGATGCCAGAAGTTGTAGAGTTTAAGGTTGGTAGAAAAGTTGTTTATCCAGCACATGGAGTAGGTAAAATAGTATCAGAAGAAACGCAGATTGTTGCTGGTCATGACCTAAGTTTATATGTTATAGATTTTCCAGAGGAAAAAATGACTTTAAGAGTGCCTGTAAAGAGAGCAAAAGAGTCAGGACTACGTATTTTAAGCAACCTTAAAGATGTTGATAAAGCGATGACAGTCTTAAAAGGTCGTGCGAAGGCAGGTCGTGGAATGTGGAGCAGAAGAGCTAAAGAATATGAAGATAAAATTAATTCCGGCAACATAATACTTATTGCTGAAGTTGTACGTGATCTTCATAAAAATGTTGATGATCCTGATCGCTCATACAGTGAAAGAATAATATATGAATCTGCATTAGGGCGTCTTGCAGGAGAATTTGCCGCTGTAAACGAGAGTTCAATTGATGAGTCTACGGAGCAGTTAGTGAAAATCCTGAAATCCAGAAAATCTTCTGCGTCAGTTGCATCAATAAAAGCAAGTAATGATGATATCGATGTTGAGGAACTAGGTCTAGATGATGAGTTTGAAGCTGCGTAAATAATTTATATATCCGACGGTAAATTATTAGCAAGCCTGCATAACTCTTCAATTGAAAGTTCTTCCGGCCGCCTGTTTTCTTCTATTTGTGCATCAGCCAGAGTTTGGCATGGGTTTGTTATAAGCTGCTTTAAACTACTTCTAAGTGTTTTTCTACGTTGTCCAAATACGGTCTTGCATAATTTTTCTAATTTTTTGATATCTACGATAGCAAGAGGCTTGTCTCTTGGAATGATTCTAATGACAGAAGAATATATTTTAGGTGGAGGAAAAAATGCCGTTGGAGGTAAATCAAAAACATGTTCTATTTTGCATAGTAACTGAGATTTTATAGATAAATTACCGTATGCTTTGGTGTGTGGTTTTGCCGATATTCGGCTGGCAACCTCTTTCTGAAACATTAAGGTAAAACTGTCGAATCTATCTATAATATCAAGCCAGTTAAATAGAAGTTCAGTTGAAATGCAGTACGGAAGATTCGAAATTATTGTAGCTTTATCAGCAATGTTTTTGTAGATATTATTATTTAGAGCGTTGTCGTTTATTACCGAAAGCCTGCCATTTGAATGAGGGACTAGATAGTCATTTAATGCTGTAACGCAGCGTTCATCCTTTTCAATAGCAATAACATTCTTTGCCTTAGAAGCAAGTATTGATCTGGTTAATAGACCAGGACCTGGGCCGATCTCAATAACAGTTTTATCATCGAGAATACCCGAAGATCTTACAATCTTATCAGTAATGTTCTGATCAAAAAGAAAATTCTGCCCAAGCTTTTTATTTGCACTGATTTTGTACTTGTTCAGTACCTCTCTGATCGAGGGAAGAGGATTCAATATATTAGCCCCTAATTTCTATAAAAGATTTTTGCCTTAAATTTTTTAGATATTGCTGAGATTGTAGGTCAAGTTTTTGTCTTAACAGCATCTGCTTTACATTTTCTTTTATAACAATAGATTCTTCTTTTGCAGTTCTGTCACATACTGCAAATATAAAGATACCATTAGTATTAACCACTATATTTGATAAATGGCCTACTGCAGTGGCAAGAATATCATTGCGCACCTCTGATGAAATTTCATTTATATTAGCTGATATAGTATCGGTACTAATTGATGAATTGATAGCTTTGGCAAATTTATTAAAATCTTTACATGATTTGTAACTATTTGCCTGGGAAGTTACCATTTTAATTTTTTCATCTACTATGCTTCTCGGCGAGTTTTCTGCAATAGCCACAAATGCTTGTTTGAAGCTTATTTTAGCATTTGCCGGATCGCTCTTAACTAGAGCTCGTCTGTCATTTAAAATAAAAATATAGTAATTATTATCGTGGAAAAATGGTTCTGATATCTGCCCTAGTTGTAGGTTTCTAATTTTAGAAAAAAGAGGTTTAGATAATTGCTCGTCTCTAATCCAGCCTATTTCCCCTCCGGATGCGGCATTTGAACTAGTAGAAAAGCTTTTGGCAACGGCAGCAAAGCTTGATCCGTTTTTAATTTCTTTAGCCAGTTTTTCGGCTAGTATCTTAACTCTTTTCTGCTCTTTTGGCCCGACGGCAGGAATTACTATTTCTGAAACATTTAACTCTGATATACCATTGCTATTCGCAATATGTTCTAATTTTTCATCAATCTCGATTTCAGTAATAATAATACCCGGCCTAACTTGTTTGTTGACGATTTTGCTCCATAAAACTTGAGATTCCAACTGCTTGTTTGTATCATCAATAGAAATTTGACTTTTCTTTAGAAAATCATAAAATTTTCCAGCAGCTAAACCGTTTTGTAATTCAATGTTTTTTATTAAATTTGCGATGTCGTCCGGAGTCGCTTCTATACCTAAGCGCTTAGCCTCCTTTTTATAAATAGCTTCATCTATTAAAGTTTTTAAGATTTGCTCTCTTATTTTTTCAAAGGTTTCTTCGTTTCTTGGCAGTCCTGAGGTTGCAATAGCTAAATTTATTCTATTTTGAACGTCTAGATATGAAATTACGTGATCATCGACGATTGCAATAATCTCAAACTTATTAGCGGCAGAGGCGCTAAAACTTAGTAATATAGCAAATATACAGGCCGTAATGTATTTTTTCATTCTAATTATATATATGACGTTGTTAATATTATTTTATATGAGTACTATATTAAAATCCTAGGTTTTTCAATGAAATTTCTAAAGATAAAGTCGTGTTAGGGCGTATATCACGATCTTGTGTAAATTCTTTAAACCATGTGAAATTTATATCAATGCAATCTAATCTATAAAGAAGGGCTGTTTTTGTTGATACCCACTCACCGCTTTCTAAATCTCTATGCCCTTGACCTGAAATATTCCATTGTTTACTTATGTCTATTGAGCCCCCTGCTATAATAAGCTCCCGATTCTCGTTGCTAAGCTCAGTTGTGGTGCTGTCAAAACTCTCGTCAACTGATAAATAATCTAAGTCAAATTTAATTGGTTTAATATTTAACTCCGTTGCAATCACGCTTCTATTTAGCGCGAAAGTTTCTTTGTCGACTCTAAATCTATAAGCCGAGTTAAAGTGTTCATTTATTTGATACTGAATATTACCTACAAAATCTGAAAAATTGTCATCTAATCCAGTTCTGGAAATAAAGTTATTATTGGTTTTTACATGATAGTTCTGACCAAATAAGAAACTAATTTCACCGTCTTTATGATTGTTGTATCTTCCCCTGAATCCGTAATTCATCCTTGGCCCGCTTTCTATCCTGTCGTAACCTGTGAAATGATTTGAATCAAAAAGATTTTCATCTGAGAACTCAACATCCTGGCTATCCTCATTGGGAATTTTGTCAGGATTATTACCATACGGACTTAAAATTATATTTGCTATAGGTGACAGAAATAGCTGTTTACCATTTATGTTTTTAACAGTTGGTAATGACCATTTTGTTTCTATTTCCGGAACCAGGCGCCCAACAAGTCCGTCAGAACTCTGATTTTTTTCTGTTACCACGTTGTTAACATAATATCCATCCCCTCTTAGGCTGGTATTTAGTTGAAAAACATGCCCATATTTGGTGATGAATGGCATTTGCCATCCTCCCTTTACAGACATTCTGTTACTGCTAGCACCCTCACTCCTTGATAGTGACATAACGCTAGCGTCTCCAGTCCATCTGGATCCACCCGCTCCCGCATTGCTTTCATAATGTAAAGATGCATGCGGTAATATGAGAGGGGTCTTCCCCGGATCGTCGTTGATATTTAGGCCTTGAAATGAAATAGCCTCTATATTTATATTATTTCTATTCTCAATAGCAGTTGTATAAATACGTGAAGTCAATACGTCTTCGTCGCCAAAATTATATTTTTCCAAATATGTATCGTCTGTAGAGCGTTTTGCATCAAAACCCCAATCCCACTCGTTGTTAATATTAAAATGCCCTTTGCCTTCAATGTGCCCGCGTATTTCTTTTCCGGGTATTTGATTGCCGTTACTGTCAATTTTGCTAGGATTGGTTATGCTGGAAATCAAGTTATAACTACCGTTTTCCAAGAGCTGCCTATATTCGCCGCTCAACACTAATCCCTCCTTTGAAGTTATGATGGGCGTAAAAGTCAAGTCTTTATCAGGCGCCCAATTATAATAATACGGAGTTTTAATTGTGGCCCCAAAGATTTCATCTGTAGAATATTTTGGTACTAAAAAACCGCTTTTTCTTTCTGCATCAGGTGTAGGATGAGATAAATAAGGAGTGTATAATACCGGAACTCCTTTTATTTCAAAAAAAGCATGGTTATATTTTATTTTTTGTTCATCTTCGTTAATGGTCGCTTTTTTTGCTCTCACTTGCCACAGAGGCTCTATTTTTTTTGACTTAACGCAATTTTTGCAAGGTGAGTAATGTACGTTTTTCATTACTGATATATTTTCATTGATACGTTCAGCTTGAGAAGCGAAGAGCCTTGATTTGTCTATCATTGTTATTCTGAAGTTTTCAATTACACCTTGCTTTAAATCATCCCTTAATTTTGTTTTATCAGCAAAAAAAATATTGCCATTTGTTTCTCTTAGAATAACATTACCTATCGCTTCGACGGTATTACTTTTTTGATTATAGATTACTTTATCGGCCGAAAGGCTAATCTTTCCTTGTACAATAATTACTTTTCCTTCGGCGGTTACAACTAAGTTTTTTTCGTCATATTTTAAAGAGTCGGCCTCAATTTCAGCTGGCTTCCCAGAGCTGCTATTAATCGCTTCAGATATGCCAGCAAAGCCAGCATTTAAAATTGGGGAAGCTGAAATTAATATTGTAAAAAGGAGAGTTAAAAAATAATTCATTAAATTTTTATAAAGTTAGCTAGAATCAAAATTTTATTTACTAAATAAGCTAGACACTAGCAATCTTTATTACATATGTCATTAACGAATTATTAAATTTATTGCAGGATCCTTTCTTTTAATGCTTGATATATTGCTTCACTAATGGATTCCACATAGGGAGCTATATTTTCTTCTTGTTCCCAAATATACTCACCACATCCTATAAAATTAACACCATAATCAACTAAACTTCTGCATATCTGAGGGTTTATATAGCCTTTAACAGCGCAATAAATATCGCTATTGCTTTTCCAGTATTCAACTAACTCTAGAGTTTGCGGACCATCGTAATCGAATGTCACATAGTCAATAAACTGATCTGTAATATATTTTTCAGCTGCCTCTTTTGATTGCCCGATATTTAATCCTATAATAAAGTCTTCACCCATCTGATTACGTAACTTTTTCAGGTTTGGTTTTTTCTTGGTAGCATCTATAATAATTCCATCAGCGTCATGTTCTTTGGCTTTTTCCAAGTTGTCCTTAATTATAAATACAATACCGCTATTTTTGCATATTTGTGCGACCATTTGTGCGTTTTCGTCATATTGTTTTTCGTCAATATTTTTTAAATCAAATTCTAATACATGCATATTTTTTTCGTAAGGTGATTTATTTACTTGCCTGAATGCATGCCCAGTTTGAATAGGAAAGCTGTAATCCTTTATTACTAATGGCGTTGTAAAATATAGTCCTATACTCGGAGCCCCATCAATTGAATGTTTTCGTTCTACAGACACCATGCTGGTTATATGAAGTTTTGCGATATCGCTTTGATCTGATGACATATTTTTCTTCTTACTATTAAAGTATATTAATCCTTATGATAGGGGTGTTTGTGAATAATGGTGTAGGCTCTGTAAATTTGTTCTGATAGCATGGAGCGAACTAACATGTGTGGCCACGTCATGTTGCCAAAAGATATTATTGAGTTAGCCCTTTCAAGAACTTCTTTGCCGTGCCCAAGAGCTCCGCCAATTAAAAATGATATATGATTATGCCCTTCGTTTTGCCAGTTGCAAATCATAGAAGCAAAGCTTTTGCTTGTAATGTTTTTGCCGTTTTCATCAAGCGCTACAATTACTGATGCAGAGGATGCGGAATCTAAAAGCATTTTAGCTTCGCTTTCTTTAAGCTGAAAAGAGTTGAGGTTTTTCTTTTCTTCCATTTCTTTTAATTCAATTTTCCAGGGAGTTCTTCTTCTATATTCTTCAAAGAGGATAAATGTTGGGGATGGTTTTTGTCCTTTTCCTATAGCAGATATAGTTATTTTCATGTTGTTGTACAATAATATTATGCTGTGGTTAACTCAGCTTCCGTTATTGGCACAGACCACATGCTTTCAAGGTTATATAGCTCTCTAACACCTGGTTTAAAAATGTGAACAATCACATTGCCAGCATCAACTAAAGCCCAGTTACCGTCGGCTACACCTTCTGCTGATGGGATATAATCAGGAGTTGTCTCTTTAATCTGTTGTACAAGTTTTTCGGCAAGAAAACTGGTATGCCTGTTTGAAGTTCCTGATGCCACTATCATATAATCCGCTATGTCGGATTTTCCTTTTAAATCTACGGTGGTTATATTCTCGGCCTTGCCACTTTCAAGGGATATACAAATTAAACTTTTTAAGTCGTTTATGACTTCTGCGGAATTTAAAGCTATTATAAGTTCCTCCTTAAAATATGAAACACCATATTGTAATTATACCACTATTTCACGAATTATCTATATTTATTTTGCAGCGACTTTGTTTCTGATCTAAGCAGAAGAGGAAGGGTTTTTTCTAATATCAAGAAAGCGCCAGGCAGCTTGAAATGGTCTCGATAAAATTTTATTTTTAATAGAACCTGCTAATTTATAAAGTCCGTCTTTTTGTATCCTTGAATATATAGTAAAGACTTTAATTTGGTATGATTGATTTTATATTGCAGCTGCTCCTGAACCAATGGTTTTGCATGAAAGGCTATTCCTATGCCGGAATTTTTCAGCATAGGAATATCGTTTGCACCATCGCCTACTGCAATAACATCATCAGAAGTTATATTTAATTTTTTTATGGTTTTATTTAGTACATCAAGTTTACTACTTGAGTCTAATACAGGCTCTGTAACATTGCCGGTTAATTTTTTATTTTTTATCTCCAAAATGTTAGCACTTGCTTCATCGAAAGATAGTCTGTGCAAAATTTTACTAGTGAAAAATGTAAAACCTCCGGAAACCAGAACGCAGTATGCCCCGTTTTCTTTCATTGTGGAAACAAGCTCTTTTGCACCTGGCATAAGAGATATTTTGTTGTTATATACTTCGGTTAATTTTGTTTCATCTAAATTTTTCAATAGCGCAACGCGTTTTCGTAAAGACTCACTAAAATCTATCTTGCCGTTCATTGCCTGTTCGGTTATTTGTGCGACCTGTTGTTTAATGCCTAACTCATTTGCTATTTCGTCGATACATTCTTGCTCTATGATTGTTGAATCCATGTCTGTAATAAGTAATTTCTTCTTCCTATTGTTATTGTTTTGTACAATGATATCAACTTTTGTTTCTTTTAATTTTTCGCTAAGAATATTAGCTTCTTCAAGCAGGTTGTTGCCATCGAAGATTATATCGCATGCCTCATTTTCTCCAAGCCATGCTATATCAATTATTTTGCGCTTGCTTTTTTCAAGCGCGATAAATGCTTTGTTTATTATAATTTCACTGAGTTTGTTATCTGATGGGTTTGTGATTAGTGTAACTACGTTTTTCATTTTTTTTCAAACTCGAGTTGATTCATATTATTAATTAAGTGTATAAAACAAGTATATGCAAATATATTTTTATTCTATGCTGCTATGAAAATAGATATAAGTTAAATAGATACAAGTAATTTCATTTTAACATTTATATATTTGGTATATAAACATGAATCAAAAAAAACATGTTATGGTTTTATTTGGTCCCACGGCAAGCGGTAAGTCAAAATTAGCCATATCTGTTGCTAAAGAATGCAATGCAGTGATAGTAAATTGTGATTCCAAACAATTATATAAAGAAATACCTATAATTACTGCCCAGCCCACAGAGTCAGATATGCTGCAAGTTAAGCATGAGATGTATGGTGTTATATCTGCCGCTGAGCATTGTTCTGTTGGTAAGTGGATAGAAATGGTTAAACCGGTCATTGAAAGAAATTGGTCTGAGGGTAAGTTGCCTTTGTTAGTAGGTGGTACTGGGTTGTACATTAAATACTTAATAAACGGCATCCCTCAGATCCCTGATATTTCAGATGAGATTAGAATGCAAGCAAGGAGCTATATACTTCAACACGGCAGTAAAGCTGTTTACGAGAAGCTTGATAATAAAATGAGAGAAAAGCTGTATCCTGGTGATTCGCAGCGAGTTGCGCGCGCTTATGAGGTTCTTTTGCAAACGGGGAAATCTTTATATTATTGGCAGACTAGGCCGGCTACTCCTGTGTTGGAGGGAGCATCATTTGCGCAGTTTTTTTTAAATCCGCAAAGAGAAGATGTATATAATAACTGTAATAAGAGATTTAGAATAATGATTGAGTCTGGAGTTGTAGAGGAAATAAAAAAATTACATGATATGCGTTTATCTGAAAATTTGCCTTCAATGAAAGCGCACGGGGTTCCTGAGATACTGTCTTATATCAGAGGTGAGGTAAATTTAGAAGAAGCTGTTGTCAAAGCCCAAACCAATACGAGAAGATATATTAAGAGGCAGTTTACCTGGTTTAGAAGCCAGATGCCACAAGCCACTATTCTAGATGGTGATCAGCAGGCGGCAAAAATGATAAACTCGATAAAAATAGGTTAAAGAGGCAAAATTGAGTGCCGCTTTGTTTTTATTTTGTTTATAAAAATATGGTAAATCTTCGCTGTTGTAAAAAATAACAAAAAATTACTTGACGAGTAGTTCCCTAATCTCTAATATGCGCCCTCCCTTAAGGAAGGCCTTCGGGGTGTTGTGCTATTTAGCATTGGTTAATTACAAATTTTGTGGGAGATGTATGCCAACTATTAATCAGCTAGTTCGTAAGCCTCGTAAGCCGAAGCGCGTTATAAATAAAGTTCCTGCATTGCAGGGTAATCCTCAGAAGCGTGGGGTTTGTATTCGTGTTTACACCACAACTCCTAAAAAGCCAAACTCGGCTCTTAGGAAGGTTGCGCGTGTTCGTCTGACTAATGGTTACGAAGTTACTGCTTATATTCCTGGTGAGGGTCATAACTTGCAGGAGCATAGTGTGGTTGTAATACGTGGTGGTCGTGTTAAAGACTTACCTGGTGTTCGTTATCATATTGTGCGTGGTACATTAGATACGCAAGGAGTTAAAGATCGTAAGCAGCGTCGTTCAAAATACGGTGCTAAGAAGCCTAAATAGATTAGAAATAAAATTAAAAATAAAATTAGAGAAGAGTTGAAATATGTCACGACGTCATCAAGCACCAAAGCGTAAAATTTTGCCAGACGCGAAATTTGGTAATGAGGTAGTATCTAAGTTTATCAATTGTCTTATGAAGCAGGGTAAAAAGTCTGTAGCAGAAAAAGCTATATACACTGCCTTAGAGGAAATTGGAAATAAACTTAAGCTAGAGCCACTAACTGTGTTCCTAGAAGCTATTGATAATGTTAAGCCTACAGTAGAGGTTCGTTCGCGCAGGGTTGGAGGTGCTACTTATCAAGTTCCTACCGAAGTTCGTGCTGAGCGTCGAAAAGCTCTTTCAATAAAATGGTTAATCGAAGCTGCCAGAAAAAGAAAAGAAAAAACTATCATGGCTAAGCTTGCTGGTGAAATTATAGATGCATATAAAAAACAGGGCGAGGCCATGAAGAAGCGTGAAAATACGCATAAAATGGCGGAAGCTAATAAAGCATTTGCACATTATCGTTGGTAGTACTATAGATAGTGCGTTATGTTGTTTTGTTGTAATAAAGTTTAATTTTGGATTTAAATCATGGTAAGAACTACACCTTTAGAGTTGTATCGTAACATAGGAATTATGGCTCATATTGATGCTGGTAAAACCACTACTACTGAGCGCATTTTATTCTATACCGGTAAATCGCATAAAATTGGTGAAGTGCATGACGGTGCTGCCACAATGGATTGGATGGAGCAGGAGCAGGAAAGAGGGATTACGATAACTTCAGCTGCGACTACATGTTTCTGGAAAGGAAGTGGTGTTAATGAAGGTAAAAACTACAAAATTAATATTATTGATACACCTGGTCACGTTGACTTTACTATTGAGGTTGAGCGTTCATTAAGAGTGCTAGATGGTGCTGTCGCAGTTTTTGATGGAGTTGCTGGTGTTGAGCCTCAGTCTGAAACTGTGTGGCGTCAGGCTGATAAATATGGTGTGCCTCGTATTTGTTTTGTTAACAAGCTTGATAGAACCGGCGCAAACTTCTATATGTGCGTTGATATGATAGAAGATCGTTTGGGTGCAAAACCTTTGGTAATACAAATACCTATTGGTACTGAAGATAAGCTTAGAGGGCTTGTTGATCTTGTGAAGATGAAGGGAATAGTTTGGAATGATGAGAGTCTTGGAGCGGATTATGAGTATATAGACATTCCAGCAGATTTAAAAGATAAAGCTGAAGAATATAGAGAAAAATTACTTGAGACTGCTGTTGAGGTGGATGATGTTTTGATGGAAAAATATCTAGGTGGTGAAGATATATCAGAAGCTGAGTTGAAAACTTGTATTCGTAAGGGTACTATTTCTGGAGCTTATGTACCTATTGTTTGTGGTTCAGCTTTTAAAAATAAAGGTGTGCAGACTCTACTTGATGCTGTTGTTGATTACTTGCCTGCACCTACTGACATTGAAGCTATAAATGGCGTTGATGTAAAAGATGAAACTAAAGAGATTGTTAGAAAAAGTTCTGATACAGAGCCTTTTTCAGCATTAGCATTTAAAGTCATGACTGATCCATTTGTTGGTTCACTTACATTTTGTCGTATTTATTCAGGTGTAATGGCTGCTGGCGAAACTGTTATTAACTCAACTAAAGATAAAAAAGAACGTGTTGGTCGTATGTTACTTATGCATGCTAACACTCGTGAGGATATAAAAGAAGCCAGGGCTGGTGATATTGTTGCTCTTGCTGGTCTTAAATCAACAACTACCGGTGACACTTTGTGCGATCCTAAAAGTGCTGTTATTTTGGAAAGAATGGATTTCCCTGAGCCTGTTATTGAGGTTGCTGTTGAGCCGAAAACTAAGGCTGATCAGGAAAAAATGGGTGTTGCAATTAGTAGGCTAATATCTGAGGATCCTTCTCTTAGAGTTGAAACTGATGAAGAAAGCGGACAAACTGTACTAAAAGGTATGGGCGAGCTGCATTTAGATATTATAGTTGACAGAATGAGGCGTGAGTTTGGTGTTGAGGCTAATATAGGTGCGCCACAGGTGGCTTATAGAGAGACTATAACCAAGTCACATGAGATTGTTTATCAGCACAAAAAACAGTCTGGTGGTGCTGGACAATATGCTAAAGTCAAAATATTATTTGAGCCTCTTGCTCCTGGATCAGGATTCCAATTTGAGGAAAAAATTGTTGGTGGTAATATTCCGAAAGAGTATATACCTGCTGTACAAAAAGGACTTGTTCTTATAAAAGAAGGTGGAGTTTTAGCGGGATTCCCGATGACGGATTTTAAAGCAACTTTACTAGATGGCGCGTATCATGATGTTGATTCTAGTAGTTTGGCGTTCGAAATAGCTGCAAAGGCTGCATTTAGGGAAGCTGCAGTTCAGGCTGGTCCTGTACTGTTGGAGCCTATGATGAGAGTCGAGGTTGTAACTCCTGAAGATTATACCGGTGATGTAATTGGCGATCTAAATAGTAGACGAGGACAGATAAGCGGTATGGAACCAAGGGGAAATGCACAGGTTGTAAGCTGCCTAGTACCTTTGTCATCGATGTTCGGTTATGTAAATACTTTACGCTCGATGTCGCAGGGTAGAGCTCAGTTTACAATGCAGTTTGAAAGTTATGCGCAAGTTCCTAGTCAGGTTGCTGAAGAGATAAAAGCAAAAGTTGCCTAGTGAGTTTGAGTAAAAATTAATTGAAAAAAAGAGGATAAGAAGATGTCTAAGCAAAAATTTGAGCGTACAAAGCCGCATTGTAATATAGGTACGATAGGTCACGTTGATCACGGTAAGACAAGTTTGACAGCTGCGATAACGAAGTTTTTTGGAGAATTTAAAGCGTACGATCAGATTGATAATGCGCCTGAGGAGCGTGAGCGTGGTATAACGATAGCTACGGCGCATGTTGAGTATGAGACTAGTGCTAGGCATTATGCGCATGTTGACTGTCCTGGTCACGCGGATTATGTAAAGAACATGATCACTGGTGCGGCGCAAATGGACGGAGCGATATTAGTAGTAAGTGCGTCTGATGGTCCTATGCCACAGACTAGAGAGCATATATTATTGGCTCGTCAGGTTGGCGTTCCTGCGATAGTAGTGTTTTTGAATAAAGTTGATCAGGTTGATGATGAGGAGTTATTAGAGCTTGTAGAGATGGAAGTAAGAGAGTTACTGTCACTATATGAGTTTCCTGGAGATGATGTACCTGTTGTAAGGGGTTCTGCACTTGCTGCGTTAGAAGGTACTAATCCTGAGATAGGTGAGAATGCGGTACGTGAGTTGTTAAATCAAGTTGATTCATATATACCACAGCCTGAGCGTCCTGTTGACGGTGGTTTTATAATGCCGATAGAGGATGTATTCTCTATTGCTGGTAGGGGTACGGTTGTTACTGGTAGGATTGAGCGTGGAGTGATTAACGTTGGAGACGAGATAGAGATAGTAGGAATAAAAGATACTGTTAAGACTACTTGTACTGGAGTTGAGATGTTCCGTAAGTTGCTTGACAGAGGTGAGGCTGGAGATAACGTTGGTATATTATTGCGTGGTACGAAGCGTGAGGATGTAGAGCGTGGTCAGGTTTTAGCTAAGCCTGGTTCAATTACTCCGCATACTAAGTTTGAAGCTGAGATATATGTTTTAAGTAAAGAGGAGGGTGGACGTCATACGCCATTCTTTGCGAATTATCGTCCTCAGTTTTATTTCCGTACAACGGATGTTACTGGAACTATTATACTACCTGAGGGAGTAGAGATGGTAATGCCTGGAGATAATACGAAGTTGACAGTAGAGTTAATAGCGCCGATTGCGATGCATGATGGCTTACGTTTTGCTATCCGTGAAGGTGGTAGAACAGTGGGTGCCGGTGTCGTTGCTAAAATTATTAAATAATAGGCTTGAATAGTTAAAACGATTAGTATATAGTTCGCGCCCTTGCAGATTAGGAAATAGAGTTTTTGTTATGAATGAACAGATGATAAATATAAAGTTAAAAGCTTTTGACTACAGACTTCTTGATAAGTCTGTAGCAGAGATTTTAAGTACTGTTAAAAGAACTGGTGCAAAAGTTAGTGGACCTGTTCCTCTTCCTGTTAAAAAGGAAAAAGTTACGGTTAATAGATCTCCGCATGTGGATAAAAAATCCAGAGAGCAATTTGAGATTAGAACTCATGTGCGTGTTATGATTATTACACCTACACCTCAAACTGTCGATGCGTTAATGAAGCTTGATCTTGCTGCTGGTGTTGAAGTGGATATTAAGTTGTTGGAGGCTGCGTAATGAGAACTGGAGTTATAGCGACAAAACTTGGCAATAGCCGATTCTATACGGAAGATGGTTTGAATATACAAGTTACACTGCTTAAATTAGATGAGTGTGAAGTTACGGCTGTTATGACTGAAGAGAAAAACGGTTATAACGCGGTACAAGTCGGAGTTGGTGAAGCGAAGGCGAAAAATGTAAGTAAAGCTCTTAGAGGGCATTTCGCAAAAGCTAAGGTTAA
>JBIKME010000213.1:0-2765 GCA_044359415.1 Rickettsiales bacterium
ATTTGCAACCACTGTCCTTATGTAAAAGCCATAAAACATAAAATCGTTATGGATTGCAATAACCTAAAGAGACACGGAATAAATGCTATTGCAATAATGCCTAATGACACAGAACAATACCCTGATGACAACTTCGATAATATGAAAATATTTGCAAAAGAAAATAATTTCCCCTTCCCTTATGTAATTGATGAAACACAACAAGTCGCAAAAAGCTACGGTGCTGTATGTACACCTGATTTTTTTGGTTTTAACAAAGATTTGGAATTACATTATCGCGGCCGCCTTGATGCGTCAGGAATAAATAACAATCCATCAACTGAAAGAGATTTATATAACGCAATGATGCAAATAGCACAATTAAATAAAGGACCAAAAGTCCAGTATCCGAGCATAGGATGCTCTATAAAATACAGATTATAAGAAAATATATCCACAATTTTCATTCAGTTTTATAAACTATACTATTGATAGTTACATGAAAATTATTATCTAACGGGAAATATTTTTCTAATTATTAGGCTAAATAATGAACCAAAAACCATTCAAGGAACAGGACTATTCTCCACCACTTTGTTACATGTCACCTCAAAAATGGTGGAAGTTATTTATTGATAAGCCTTATCATTTGTTTGGCTCCAAAGCATTTGATTGGGATGAATCTGAAGGTTACGAACAATCAATGTATGCAGCATTCCAAGAATTTCTTTTACAACCTTCAAATAAGCCTATGGATGTAGATGAATATAAGAGAATGCACGCTAAAGCTACTGAATTTATTAGCCTAAATAAAAAAGGAGTATTTTGCACTGAAGTATCTTTTCCTGGTAACGAAGTATCCGCGGAAGCAGGCTTGGAAATGTCGCAAGACAAAATATTGGATAATATTTTATTTGCCGATAAAAACACAGATTTTGCAGAAATGGCAATTGCAGTAAGAAAACATTCCGAAGCTGAAGGTTATCGAATTTATCTAAATCATAATGCTTTGGAGGTTGATAAATTAGCTGCAGAAATATTTAGGCAATATTACGAAAATATCAAAGAAGCCGGCGATGATAATTTAACAAAAATACGTATTATAGCAAAGGCTATTCGCAGGTTACATATCTGCCATTTTTTCGGAGATGCTAACGGACGAACTAACATGTTTTTAGTTTTAAACAGGCTTCTTATCGGCAGCGGTTTTGTACCGACGATTCTACCTGAAGGGCCTGAAGTATTCGGAGGTTTAAAAACCATTAATGATTTAGAAATTGATATTATTGACGGAATGCTTGCATATCAAAGTGCGTGCAAAGACTTACCAGAGCATTATGCTAATATAATAAATGACTTAAAAACACAATCTGTTGCTTACACAAAACAGCAGGGCTTAGATGGTAAAAATTTATTAATTGAGGCTGTAAAACGCTACGATATGGAAACATTTTCAGCGCTACTAAAGGATTCTCCGATAAGCATAATTGATCCAGCTCAGGCAGTTTATTACTCGTTAAGAGATGATAAAATTAAAATGACTGAGATGTTATTTGAGCTGTTATTTAAAGAACCAGCAACTCGAAAAAAAACAGTAGTTAATTTGACAAGATATTTACAAATATCTTTAAGTCGCGACGAAATTGCAACATCCTCTTTATTGTCAACGTTATGCAACGAACATTCCCAATCAGTACCAAAATCAAAGAACACAGCTCTGTTAGAAAAAATTCTCGGAAATCACGATAACAATTATATTGTAAGGCAGACCATCTCAGATGGTAATATAGAATTACTTAAAGAACTGATGAAATTAAATATATTTATTGATTTTGATAGTGCATTCGACTTCAATGAAACATATTTACATATAGCCTGCCGTAAAGGATTTACTGATATTGCAGCTTTACTAATAGAAAACGGAGCTGACATAAATCAACCTAGCGAACTAAATACATATACACCGCTACATTTGGCATGTGAACAAGGTCACGAAAATCTTGTACGTTTTTTACTCAATGAAGAACTTCATACTTGTATAAATGAAATTACATATAGCGGTAAAACAGCTCTGCATATTGCTTGTATAAAAGGTCATGCTGGTATAGTCCAACTACTTTTAGATAAAAAAATTGACGTAGCTATATCTGACATGGGGGCAAAAACTGCATTAGACCATGCAAAATCTTTATTAAACAAATCCCATGATAAGTATGAACAAATAGTCGGACTCTTTAAAAGCCACTCGCCCTTAAATACTGTAAAAAACAATACTACAACAGCAATATCAGCACATTATTCTAACACAAAAGTTCCTTAATATAGTCAATTATTAATAACATTCAATATTAGCTATGCACAGACAACACCTTGTTAGAAGAACATTAACAACAATAAAATTGTTATGCAGCTACCGCCCTGCCTGTCAGCGTTACAGGCGTTTACCTTGGCCTACGACAATCAATGGTATTCATTATAAATGGCGTAAGCACTTCCTGAATTTTGGCTTTGCCTTTTTTTTACGAAGCCTGCCTGTTATCGACAGGTTGTCATTCAGGTTTAGACAATAGCCTTTAACCATTTTTGTAACGAGATATTAAATTGTTCAACATTTAAATACTCATGGCTATATTTTGAAAATGACAGCATTCCCTTTGCTAAATGACATCTTTATCTCTAGTAAATGATTTTTGCTATTATTGTAATATTAATAAAATTCAGCCCCTATTAGATGCTTACCGCCATCTAGAGCAAGCATTTGGCCGGTAATTGAAGGGGAGTCTAAT
>JBIKME010000230.1:0-2604 GCA_044359415.1 Rickettsiales bacterium
CATTTGGGCTTGCACCATTTCTAAGAGGCGTCTTCTGTTTTGCCAACTCAAACGAAGCAATCGTTTCAAATTCATTTGGCAAGCTATGGCCAGGTCCGATGGCGTTAACTCTGACATTTGGAGCTAACGTTTTTGCTAACATCTGAGTTACCCCCCAAAGTGCATATTTACTGGTTGAGTATGATAAAAATTTATCAGGCAAATTCCAGACACAATAATCTAGCATATTTATTATATTACCTGCTTTGTTATTCAGCTGACTTACAAAATATTTCGATACGATAACCGCTGAATATAAATTTATATTCATATGCATATCCCATATCTTTTTCTCGCAGCCAGACAAATTATCATTTTTAAAATATGAAGCATTATTTACCAAAGCGTCTATCTCTCCTATCTCAGCATTCACAGCTGCAATGACGCCATTTACCTCACCCTCATTATTTAAATCAGCTTTTACAGCGCAAGCGTTAACACCTAATATCTTAATTTCTTGAACCAACTCTTCGGCTTCAATTTGCGAGTTGTTATAATGAATAGCAACATTCCATCCATTTTTTGCCATAAATAAGGCTATTTCTCTTCCTATTCTTTTAGCAGACCCGGTAATTAATATGGTTTTATTTTTCATAATTAATTCTACTTTTTTTAATATTCTGCTATATTATAAACAACTGCGGTTAGCATGCAAATTTATTGCAGTTATTTAGCCATTTTTTAATATTATAATTTTAAATATCGCACATGGAACATTTAGGCTATCTTCCACAAATAGTACTTTTACTATTTACCGCAATTTTCGTTGTAGCAATTTTTAAACGTTTACATTTAAGTCCGGTGCTTGGATATTTAGTAGCCGGCGCATTAATTGGTGAACATGGCTTTGCTTATATAAAATCAGAAGACCTGACAATAGTTGCCGAAACCGGAGTGGTTTTTCTACTTTTTGCGATAGGATTAGAACTTACTATCGACAGGTTACTAGCAATGCGAATCCATGTGTTTGGATTTGGTACTGCTCAATTTATAGTGACAGCTCTCATAATTTGTGCAATTTGTATATTTTTAGGCTTAAGTACTGAAGTTTCCATAATAATCGGTGGATCCCTTGCTTTATCTTCAACTGCGATCGTGCTTAGAGTCATCGCCGATAATAATTCGCAATCCACCCAGGTTGGAAGGCTTGCACTTGCAAATCTCCTTTTACAAGATTTAGCAGTAGTTCCTTTACTTGTTTTAGTTCCTCTTCTGGCTACAAAAGCTGGTAATCTGGTTTTTACCTTAGGTACGGCAACTTTAAAAGCATCGCTTGCACTAGTAGCTATTTTCTTTTTAGGTCGCATGATAATAAGACCTTTATTTAAGTCCATGGCCTCAATCAACAGTAGCGAACTATTTGTTGCCACAACCTTGTTTGTGGTACTGGGAACATCACTTTTAACTCAAATAGGTGGATTATCACTTGCGATGGGCGCGTTTATCGCAGGACTACTTGTGGCAGAAACTCAATATCAGAACCAAGTTGAAGATAATATCATGCCATTTAAAGGTCTGTTAATGGGTTTATTTTTTATGACAGTAGGCATGACTATCAATCCAAATACTATTATTGACAAGATATACATAGTTATAGCCGCATCTGCAGGCTTGATAATTCTTAAAGCTCTTATCATTACAGGACTTGCCAAGCTGTTTAAATTTAACTGGGGTGCCGCGATAAACGCCGGCCTGTTACTTGCACAAGGAAGTGAGTTTGCATTTATTCTATTTGGCCTGGCTTCTCAACAACATATCGCTATTATAGACCATGATACCGCACAAATATTATTAACTATTGTAACTATCACAATGGCCTTAACTCCTGCGCTATCAAAATTAGGTGACCTTTTATACAAAAGAGCAGAGTCCCGTATTATGGATGATGATAGCGTTGCTGAACTTCCAAGCGCATCAGATCTAACAAGGCACGTAGTAATAGCTGGATTTGGCAGAGTTGGTGAGATGGTAGCCAGATTATTATCTGCAAAAAAAGTTAATTACGTTGTAATAGAGGCTGACGCAAAGAGAGCTAAAGACGCCAGAAAGCAAGGATTTCCAGTTCATCATGGTGATGCAAGTAAATTGCACTGCTTAAGGGCAGTAGGTATTGAACGCGCAAAAGCTACTATAATTACTATTGATCAAAATATATATCTAAAAAAAACCATACGAACGATCAATAAAGCTTATCCTGATCTACCTATAGTTGTAAGATCCGTTGATTTAAGTAATTTTAAATCACTTGAAAAGGTGGGAGCAACTATAGTAGTTCCCGAAAAATATGAAGCAGGGCTGCAAATGGCAGGAGCTTTATTAAAAGCTATCGGCGTTACGGAATATGAAGTAAGTCGTTTAAAAAATCAATTCCGCGCCGGTAACTACAAGATAGCTAAAGAGGTAATCCCGATTAATAAAGATTCCTAAACAACTGATTATAATTGCAAAAAATAATTACTTATGTTACGGGTCACTAAAAATAACTCATCTTACGAATATGTTTGGTAATAATATAATCAGAAAACCCTTAAAAGGTGACGGCAAAAAATTACAAATCCAAGAAAT
>JBIKME010000085.1:0-5369 GCA_044359415.1 Rickettsiales bacterium
AAAACGATTTTGTTACAGAATACACCCCTACTAATTCAGAACATACTCCACCTCCGGTTGTTGAACCTAAAACCGGAGATATAGTACAAGACAGCGACTTTATATATCTTCCGGAGGCTAGATATTTACAAAGAAAAATAAGATAACAATACTAAATAAACAAGAATTATGAACGAAGAATTTTATAGAATATCAAGACTCCCGCCATATGTTTTTGCCGAGGTTAATAAAATAAAGGCTGCCGCGCGCGCAAAAGGCAGGGATGTAATTGACTTAGGTATGGGTAATCCCGACAACCCTACACCGCAACATATAGTAGATAAATTAATTGAGACCGTATCCAACCCTAAAACTCACGGTTATTCAATGTCGAAAGGAATACCAGGATTACGCAAGGCTTTGGCAGGATATTATAAAAAGCGTTTCGGAGTAAGCTTGGATCCCGAAAAAGATGTGGTTGTAACTCTAGGGTCAAAAGAGGGTTTAGCAAGCTTGGCAACAGCTATAACTAAGCCTGGTGATGTTGTAATGGTGCCTAATCCAAGCTATCCTATGCATACTTATGGGTTCATAATTGCCGGAGCAAGCGTTTGGTCACTACCTAACTTTGTCAACGAAGTTGGCCTCATAGATCAAATAAAAGATGCGGTACAACATTGCTCGCCAAAACCAGTAGCTTTAATTCTTAATTTCCCTGGTAACCCTACCTCTGAAGTTGTTAGTCTTGATTTTTATAAGGAGGTTGTTGAATATTGCAAAGAGCAAGGCATATATATTATATCCGACCTTGCTTATGCTGAAATATATTTTGATGAAGATAATCCCCCTCCTTCCATATTACAAGTAGAAGGAGCAATGGATGTTGCAATAGAGTTTACCTCTGTAAGTAAAACATATTCGATGGCCGGATGGAGGGTTGGATTTGCGGTAGGTAACAGAAAATTAATCAATGCGCTAACACATATAAAATCATATGTTGATTATGGTTCATTCACGCCAATACAGGTTGCGGCTGCGGCCGCATTAAATGGACCGCAAGATTGCGTAGCCGAATTCAGAAAAATATATAAAGAAAGAAGAGATGTATTAGTGAAAGGCTTAAAGGAGGCAGGATGGGATGTTCCGGTACCAAGCGCGTCAATGTTCATATGGGCACCAATTCCAGAAAAATTTAAAGCCATGGGTTCTTTAGAATTCTCAAAACAATTATTACAATATGCAGATGTAGCCGTATCACCTGGTGTTGGGTTTGGTAAATACGGCGAAGGGTATGTACGCATTGCTTTAGTTGAAAACAAGCAACGCATTCGACAAGCTTGTAAGAATATTGGCAAATTCCTAAAGAAAAGTTAGATCCGCAAATATTATTTTTTCTATAGCTTTAAGATGTAATTTTGGTGAACTAACATCAGATATAATAAAAGTAATTTAGTATAATTTTAACTAATCTATAGTAATCCTAATTTTTCATCACTTCTTTTACTTTAGTAGCTAACTGTTTTAGAGTATAAGGCTTTGAAAGAAAATGAAATTTGCGGTCCTCTCCAAAAGATTCCACAAAAGCATCTTCACCATATCCTGACATGAATATAACTTTTATGTTAGGATATTTTTTATATATCTGCTTTACCATATCAGGGCCACTTATACCTGGCATTACCACATCGGTGATTATTAAATCTATTTTATTACCATTTTTTTCTACAATGGCTAACGCCGACTCTGCGCACTCAGCTTCTAACACCTTATAACCCTTACCTACAAGAGCACTATTACTAAATATTCTAACAGGAGTTTCATCCTCTACTAACAAGATAGTTCCTTCTCCCGATAAGTCGGTAAGTATCATTTTTTCATACTGGCCGTTAATACCAACCTTTTTTTCTTCTAACTTATGATAGCGCTTTAAAAATATACTAAAATTAGTTCCCTTACCTATATTACTTGATACATATATATATCCATCAGTTTGTTTTATAATTCCATAAACGGTAGACAAGCCTAGTCCCGTTCCTGCTCCGATTTCTTTTGTTGAATAAAAAGGTTCAAATATTTTTCCTATTTGATCATTATCTATACCACAACCGGTATCTATTACCTCAACCAGGACATACTCACCTTTTTCTATATTATCATCGGCAGAAGGCGGAATAAGAGATTTATGTAGCTTAGATTTAGAATCTATAACCACATCACTAGTTCTAACTGTTAAAGTGCCGCCATCACTCATAGCGTCCCTAGCATTCACTGCTAAGTTTATAATTACTTGCTCAAGCTGCCCCTGATCTACCTTAACGTAACCTATGTCACGTCCGTACTCCATTTTCAGCTCGATATTTTCACCTATCAAACGTCCTATTAAATTAGATAAATCGGCCAGCACATCCGTAAGATTAATGATTTTAGGTTGCAAAGTTTGTTTACGAGAGAATGCTAATAACTGCCTAACTAAATTAGCTGCTCGATTAGCATTTTGTTTAATTTGCATTATATCAGCAAAAGATGCGTCACCAGCAGGATGGCGCATTAGCAGCAGATCACAAAACCCCATCATTGCAGTTAGAAGATTGTTAAAATCATGGGCAATGCCCCCTGCCAACTGCCCGACTGCCTGCATTTTTTGTGAGTGTACAAATCTCATTTCAAGATTCTTTAATTCAGTGGTATCGATCAAATGTACAATAATACCTCCGACCAAAGAATTATTATTAATAATTCTATTCAGATATAAAGATGCTGTTGTTTCAGCATCGTCCATTATTTTTACATCCAGAACCTCAGAACCAGATGCCTTACCACTTATTACAGAATCAAATAGTTTTTTTAAATCTTCTTTTCCTTCGTCTGCTATAAAATCCTGCAATTTTACATTACTATCATAAATATCGGCCTTATTGACCATTTCACGAAAAGACTTATTACTCCTTTTTATCACTCCATCAATATCAAGTATAGCGGTAGCAATGGGGGTATTATTAACCAAATCAAAGGCACTATTTCTATTAGTAACACTATCATCATTAAAAACATTAGCTTCTGCAAAAGGAGTTACAAATCCATAGCTTCTTATTATCTGACCATTTTTACCCTTAACTATATTATAGTCGACCATGGATGAAATTATCATATTGTCTTTATTACGAAGCAGTAAAATAGCCTGCCAGCTGTTTTTGGAAGAAAGTATTTTCAAAACAACATCTTCATCATAAAATAAATCAATAAATTTAAGTCCTAATGACAATATCTCACCCGCGCTATATCCTAAGCTTACTTCTAAATCAGCATCAATCTCGCTAACAAATCCTTCTTTATTAACTGTATAACCGCCAATGACAAATTTTTTAATCAGATCAATTTTTTTATCTTCCACTGATTTAGGTTTATTTTCTTTTGGAGCTTCTAATAAAAAATACCCTGATGGTCTTAATATAGGATCAACAGCTAATTTAACGGTACGATTATCTGCAACACCCAAACTAACCCCTACAGGTTTTAAAGAAAACTCTAACTGCTCTTTTTCCAATTCTGAATTAGGTACATTAAATATAATGTTTTTTGACAATCCCTTTGTCATGGCGTTTTTTAGTTTCTCTAATTCTTTTTTAGAAACTATACCTTGTTTGAATAGACTATCGATAGTAATCCTCTTTTCATCAGCTACTAAAAACTTAGTTCTGTAATCAGAATCTATATAAACAATTTTACCATCTTTACGTACGATAATACAAAATTCTGTAACTAGTTTAGCAGCCCCTGAAAAAATAGCATTCTGAAATTGTAAAGCATTAATAACTCCTCGGGATTTTTGAATAATATTTACTACCACAATCACTAAAAAGAATAATATTGTTGTAATAGATAAAACAAACCAGAATTGATTTATTGGAGCAATATAGAAGAATGAGTATAAAGATAATATTAAACTAACAATAAATAGTGTTATAATATATGGAATATTAAATACATGGTTACGCTGTGTAAAACCCTCGGCTTCTTTCATAAATTCAGCATCATCTAAAAAACGGCCTACCAAGAATACCCTCACAAATTTATTATCTGACAAAAATAGCATTAAATGGTTTTAGCTGCAAGCGCGGTTATAGTAATAATATTAAAAGTTGCAATGATTCCACCTTCTGAATCAGAGAATTTTTCTTTATACCGGCAATCAGCTTTTTTTAGTAAGTTTTTATTAAGTGGTTGTCTGGTTTTTATAAGTGCACAAGTTTCACCCATTCCTCTGATATCATGCATTAAATGATATATATCTTTATAAGAAACTTTTATTTCCTCAACGTCTATAACAGGTTGGAAGAAACCTATATTTTGTACCAACTGACCAAATGATTTAATTTCAATAAAGGGCGATATTCTTGGTGATACTCCTTTAGAATAGTTAGTTTCAATATCAAGAAGAATGTCTTTTAATTCGACTAAAGTTCCTACTCCATAAAGACTTGCTATAAATACACCGTTATTCTTTAAAATATGCTTAACCTGCATTAAAACGCCCGGCAAATCATTTACTAGATGTAGCATCAAACAGCTTGTAACAATATCAAATGACTGACCTTTAAAAGGCATCTTTTCTTCATCTGCCACAAGAGATAATCCCGATACTTTGCGCACAATATTTTCAGATATATCTTGATTAACCAGCATATCAACAAACGGTAACTTATGTAAAACATCTGTTAGCTGACCTTTATTTGAACCTATATTTAATATATTCCGACATGAAGATAAGGATAAATCATTTAAACGCTCTGTTATTCTAGACGAGACTTCTGATAAAAGATAATCATAATCACCCTTTAAAAGGGCAGCTCTTTGCCTATGGGACTTTATTATTTTTCTATTAAATACTACAGGTACAGTGACCATTTAAATCCTATGCCGATAAATTCAAACCATATATCTACAAATCACGATTATTTTGCAAAATATTACGAGCCTGCACTAAGCTATTATATATCATTTTAAGCTTTGCGATATCATTTGCTCTATATTTTACACCAACAGATTCTATATTAGTTATATTAGATTGGGCTTGGTTTTCAGTTACTTCTAATTTTACTTTTTGCTCATTATTGTCAGAATCATTTATTTTAGATATGGTATAATTAGTTTGTATATTCTCAGATGCAACCACCGATAATGAGATGTTAGCTTTATCTTTTATATTAGTGTTTTTATTTTTTACTTCTTCAGCTAAGAATTTATGAACGCCCTTGATGGTATAACCTCTATCACGAAGTAAGGTCTTTATTTTTATTATTACATCAATATCTTCAGTTCTGTAATATCTTCTTCCACGGCGTTTTTGTGGCTTTATCTGATGAAATTTAGTCTCCCAGAATCTAAGAACA
>JBIKME010000224.1:0-2655 GCA_044359415.1 Rickettsiales bacterium
TCCTAGATATTTTATAATATTCTCAGAAGCTAAAATTTCACATATTTTAGTTTGATTGTCAGCAGTAGATATTAATAACGCCGGTAAACCCATTGCCATTAATTCTAAAGTAGTTGCGCCACCTGCACCAATAAATATATCAGATTCAGACATTAATTTAGCCATATAATTAATTTTAAAATGATAAATAAAATTTGGGTGTAAGGCACATAAGTCTTTTATTTCATCTTGATATAAATTAGCACCACCTATAACCACATTGACCGTTATATCTTTATAATTCAAAAGAACATCAAGTAACTTTCCTGTAAAATTATGGGGATCACTGCCACCAAATGATATAAGTATATTGCTAATTTTAGCTACGTCCCTTTTTTTATCCTGAAGAATAAATTCGTCTCTTAAAAGCGCAAAAGAAGGTCCTAATAATTTTAAACAGTCCATAGGAACAAGCAAATCATAACGCCTATCATTGTTTATAACATAATTCTGATCAAGCAATATATCACAATTATGTTCACGATTTGCCAAATCATCAATTACCATTAAATTTTTAACTATCGGCCTTAATTGATCTTCCCATTTTTTCTCAATAGCGTAATGGTCTATTATCAGCCAATCAATAGTACCTATTTTTAATATCTGCTCTTTTGTCTGATTTACATCAAATTTCATATGCTCAAAGCTAAATATATTGCCATGCTCATGCATATACGGATGTTTTTCCAGGAATATGAGCTCTATTTTTTTATCGGTAATAAGATTAATTATATTTTTTGATTCATCACTTAATATAAAAAAAATATTTGCCTTACTTTGCAGCTGCCTTGCTAGAGTCTGACAACGCATAACATGTCCGGTGCCGACATTGCTATTACCATCAACTCTAAAAACAATATTCATCCTCGCAAAAACTCCTGCAACTTTTCAATAACATAATCTTGCTGCGCATCTTCCATACTCTGAAATACCGGCAACGAAATCGCACGACTGTAAAATAGTTCTGAATTTGGAAAATCACCCTCTTTAAAACCAATATTCTTATAAAATGGCTGAGTGTGTATCGGTATATAATGCACATTCACTCCAACTCCACTTTGGCGTAGTTTATTAAAAAGATCAGCTCTACTTATTTTAGCAAGATTACTTAACTGAATTACATACAGATGCCATGCGCTATCATTACTCATCTTTGGTAAAATCAGTGGTAAATTTTTTAATTCATTACTATATCTTGCAACTATTTGCTGCCTACGGTTTATAAAAAGAGGTAATCTTTTCATTTGACTGACACCAAGAGCACTTTGTATGTCTGTTATTCTATAGTTAAAACCCAGATCCAACTGTTCATAATACCATGGACCATGCGAATCATTGTGCATTTTATTATTATCCCTGCTAATTCCGTGAGTTCTAAGAAGTCGCGCCTTATCAGCTAGCTCCATATTTTCAGTTACCAGCATTCCCCCCTCACCTGTTGTAATGGATTTGACAGGATGAAAACTCAGTGTGGTAAAATCACTATATATTCCCGAACCCACCTTTGCACCATCTTCATATGCTGCACCTAAAGCGTGTGCGGCATCTTCGACTATTTTAAAATCATACAGTTGTGCCAGCTTAGCTATCATTTTAATATCACAAGCCATTCCCGAAAAATGCACTGCAATAATAACCTTTGGTAATTTGCCGAGTAATTTTGCTTTTTCTAACTTCTTAATCAGTAAATTTATATCCATATTACCGGTAAGAGGATCACAATCTACAAAATCGATATCAGCGCCAACATACAATGCACAATTTGCCGATGCTACAAAACTTATAGGACATGTCCAAACGATATCGCCTTTTCCCACACCCAATGATAACAATGCTAAATGCAAAGCAGCTGTACCATTTGATACGGCCACAGCATGTTTTACACTGCAAAAACTTTTTACTGATTCTTCAAATTCCTCTATCACCGGCCCAGTTGTCAGAAAATCCGATTTTAATACTTTTATTACTGCTGATATGTCGTCATTATCTATATCTTGTCTGCTATAAGGAATATTATTCATTACCTAACCTTTTTTGCTCAATATGCTGATTTATCTTTACTAATTCAGGGTGTTTTTTATATAATTTTAAAATATCGGCATATTCGAAATTATTATTATCGGCATATAAAAAATTATAAATCTTTTCAATTAAATGCCAGTCCTCAATCGTATCTAAAGTCCATCTATAATTGCTATTATCTATTTCATCTTTATAAGACATTATATTAAAAAGAGATTTATTAAAATAAATATAAGGGGTAACATGCTCCTTTTCATAATCCTCTTTAGCTTCAAGATGCACTTTCTTTAGAGTATTGAAAGTAAATATTTCAACATCCAAACCGCGTGGGAAAGTACGTTCTATAGTGTTACTCAAGTAGTCGGGTTTTTTCTCGATATAAAACTGTAGCATCTTATCTAGAATCTTAGTTGAAATCAAAGGACAATCAGACGTAATCCTTATAATATTTTGCGCGTTAACTTTTTCTGCAGCAAAATAATAACGACTAAGTACATCATTCAGACTACCTCGAAAAGATTCGACACCAATATTATTGCATTCATCAATGATTTTATCATCAATATCCATTCCACTGGTTGCAACGATTACTTT
>JBIKME010000219.1:0-2703 GCA_044359415.1 Rickettsiales bacterium
GATTACTTTATCTACATATCGGGAAGCAATTACCCTATCTACGACATGATTTAATACCGTCTTACCGTTCAAATTTAACAACACCTTAGCCGGAAGACGCGTTGATGACATCCTAGCCTGTATAATAGCAACAATATTATTTTTATTTAGCATGATTCTACAAAAACTTTCTTTCTAATGCACTTTTTCTCATACACTCGTTCTTATACACTCGTTCTTATAATTTTTTTCTCTTAATAATTAAAGACTATTTAGATCACTTTCTTTTTTGTTAATATCTCTTAACTCTGCAACTGTTAAAAAATGCTCATTAGTTCCAGAGTTATATTCAAAGTTTTTTCTAACCATTTTTCCTT
Source organism: Rickettsiales bacterium (assembly GCA_044359415.1). Classification (GTDB taxonomy): domain Bacteria; phylum Pseudomonadota; class Alphaproteobacteria; order Rickettsiales; family UBA6187; genus 1-14-0-20-39-49. Next base: position 357 of record JBIKME010000219.1, read on the forward strand.
GCTCACCATTGGCATCTTTTGTGTAATCAATATTACCAAAAATATCAATTGTAGGCATAATTGTGTAGTGGCTCTTAAACTCTATCGTAATATGAGCTGAATCCAAAGGGCACATAACCTCATGCAATTTTTCTCCAGGTCTGATACCGATAACTTTGGTTTTAACGCCCGGGGCAACAGCCTCAGCTAAATCCATTATATTTACAGAAGGAATTTTTGGGACGAATATTTCACCACCATACATACGCTTAAAGGCGTCAAAAACAAATTGCACGCCATCATCTAAAGATATCCAAAATCTGGTCATTTGAGGATCGGTGATAGGAATCTCTGTAGCACCGGCATTTAATAATTTTTGGAAATAAGGCACTACCGATCCTCGAGAACCTATAACATTACCGTATCTTACGACGGAAAAACGAGTCACCCCGGCTCCAACAAGATTATTTGCGGCAACAAATAACTTATCTGAAGCAAGTTTTGTCGCACCATATAAATTAGCAGGATTTGCGGCTTTGTCAGTTGACAAGGCTACAACCTTTTTGACATTTTTATCAATACAAGCACGAATAACATTCATCCCTCCATCAATATTAGTTTTAATACATTCGGTAGGATTATATTCTGCAGCAGGAACATGCTTTAAAGCAGCAGCGTGAATAACATAATCCACATCATGAAAAGCTCTTTGTAGTCTGTCAAGATCACGAACATCACCTAAAAAATAACGCATACAAGAAGCATTAAATTCCTGAGCCATTTCATATTGTTTTAATTCGTCACGCGAAAAAACTATTAACCGTTGCGGACTATACTCACTTAAAATGCGCTTTACAAATCTTTTACCAAATGAACCGGTTCCTCCGGTTATAAGAATACTTTTATTATTGAACATAATTACACCGCCTTTTCGTTTTGTCTACCAATACCGACATTTGCTATCAAAATCAAATGTTCAGCTATTTTTTTTACAGTTTTCTTCCGTCCATCAACATCGGCAACTTCCTTAAACCACATATCTGCAGCAGACATCTCTACTCCCAGAGTCATAATTGAGGCAATATAATTTATCAGAACCTCATCTCTTACCGGCTGCATTGTCATAGCCTCTTTTATAGCCTCACTCATCTTAGACAAATCATGACAGTGGACTAATCCTTCAGCAATAGCCAGATAATGTACATTGCCAATTACTACAGGCGGCTTACCCAAAAGAATAGATTCCCAGCCAGCAGTGCCGGTTATAGTACAAACCAGCCTGGAATTTTTAATTAGTTCAAAATTATCCATAAAAGGACTGACTAACTTTACATCTGGCATTGAATTTATTCTTTCATAGAATCCCTTCGGTCTTTTACCAAGACATGGAATATGCTCTTTAACTATTAACTGCATAGAAGCAGGCATTGATTTTGCAATAGATTCAATAACTGCCATTTGGTCTGTAAACATATCAGCTACCACCATTGTAGATGCTTCCGGATCTACATGCAACGCATAATATAAATACTCTTTATCACCTAAGTCGTTTGAAAATTCCTTCATTTTACCGTTTAGTATTTTACGTAAACTCCAATAAATACTTAAATTATTTTTTAATATATCAGCGCCTTTTCTTTGCCTTAAAACATTTTTAGTACCTTTTAATCCTAGTAAAATGGCTACACATCTTGCAATATCAATAACAACTGTTTTTACTATTCCTCTAAAACTACTCTTATTTCTAACGTTAGTTGTTAATATTTGCATTCCCTCTGGAAAAATAGGTTTAGACCTGAATTGGGTTATAAAATTTTTAGCTTCAGGCAATTTCTCCTTTATTAAATCAGGTTCATTAATAGCTTTATTAAATAAAGTTTTAACCGGATCAAGCGTCCAATGATGGTTATTATCCATAATAGCATATTGTTTTACCCTCCCCATAACCGGTTGACAAAAAGGTATTTTTAAATACTCGCACACCACTCCCATGGCAAAAGCAACTGCTCCGGCTACAGCATATGCAAAAACACAATCAGGTCTATGCTCAGAGTATTGGGTAAATAAATAATCTAACAAACCGATGACATAGCGCCATCTTATGTCATCGTTTTTAGTAAAATTAATAAGATCTGTTCGTTCTACCTTACCACAAGATACAAAACCTACTCCTATCTCTCTGTCAGCGGTTATTATTTGTCTAAGAACTTTAGATCCAAGTTTTTCTTCATATTCTTTTAGTTTATTTTTATCTAGCGGCGTAGAAATCCATTGTTTTTCAAGACCACTTAACCAGTCATAACCTGAAAACCTAGGGTCGTCTATTTTATTTAATTCATCGATTATATTTGATCTAGCTGCCACTATC
>JBIKME010000086.1:0-5349 GCA_044359415.1 Rickettsiales bacterium
ATAAAAGAAGGAGTAATAAACCTGATGATTCTAATTATAATGAAAATACGCAGAAGACTGATATAAATTTATACACTAAACTATAATTTTTTCTGTCTCATTTCTCTTGACACATTCCGTCATATGCAACGCCAAATACTAAAATTGATGACATATAGCTAAGGCAGTATAAAAAGACTACGTGAGGTGAAGTTGAAATAAGTGATCAATTGAGCAATCTAATGTCGAACAACCTCATATTCCATATCACTTTTAAGCAAAGCTTTGCGACCAGGTAAAGCAAAATTAGGATGCCTTATTAACGTATCTTCTATCCATTTAATGATGTCATACGCTGTACTCTCACTCAAACCATAACTTTGACTAACGTGAAAATATGTTCGATATTCACGAATATATTCCAAGGCCATAAGTAGACGATCCTCTATGCTAAGCTTGCTCTTCCTTCCACCACGCGCTTTCTTCTTTATCTCAGCTTCTGCAAGAATTAATCTCATCTTCTCAAATGTCGCTTTTTTAACTACTGTTAATCTGCGAAACTTTTCATCTTCTAATAATTTGATCTGTTCATATTTCATAACAAACCTCCAAAACAAATATTAGAACATCCTTTATCAAATGTCTAGTTTCCGAAGAGGTCTAATCAACTTTGTGCATTCAGTGTTTTTATTATGTGATGCGTTAAAAAACCTTATTTTCATGGGTTAAAATACGATAAAACTTGCAAATAATAACAAAAAACTCTATACAACTTGCAGAATAACAACAGGTAATAAACAGGTCGTAAAATGTCATATAAAATAGCTGTAGCTGGCGCAACAGGAAATGTAGGAAGAGAAATACTAAGCATATTACATGAAAGAAACTTTCCGGCATCAGAAGTCGTAGCCCTAGCCTCTGCAAACTCCGAAGGTAAGGACGTTAGCTTCGGTGATAATAAAATTTTAAAGGCACAAGTTTTAGAAAAATATGATTTCTCTGGTACGGATATAGCTTTGTTTTCACCGGGAGGGGCAGTATCAGCAATTCATGCACCGCGTGCTGCAAAGGCAGGTTGTGTTGTGATTGACAATACTTCACACTTTAGAATGGATAAGGATGTGCCTCTTATAGTCCCGGAGGTTAACTCACATGATATTGCCAATTACACCAAAAGAAACATCATTGCCAATCCAAACTGTTCAACTATACAGATGCTTGTTGCATTAAAGCCGCTGCATGACGCGGCCATTATCAAAAGAATTGTTGTGTCTACCTACCAATCCGTATCAGGAGCGGGAAAGAAGGCCATGGATGAATTATACCTCCAGACAAAAGGTATTTACACAAATGACAAATTGCCACCAATAAATTTCACCAGACAAATTGCTTTTAACGTCATTCCTCAAATTGACTTATTTTCCGAAGGGGGATATACTAAAGAGGAACTAAAAATGGTTAATGAAACCCACAAAATATTAAGCCCCGACATTGGCGTTTCGGCTACTTGCGTTAGAGTTCCAGTATTTAATTGCCACGCAGAATCTATAAATGTTGAATTTGAGAATCGTCTGTCCGCAGATGAAGCTAGAGAAATTCTACATAGTGCCAGAGGCGTTACAGTAATTGACAATCCTGACGAAGGATATTATGCGACTCCAATCGAATGCGCGCGCGAAGATAATGTGTTTGTTTCGCGCATTAGGTCTGATGATACAGCCCCTAACTGCCTGAATATGTGGGTTGTATCCGACAATGTAAGAAAAGGTGCGGCTCTAAACGCGGTACAGATAGCAGAAGAATTAATTGCAAATTACTTATAAATATTATTGCCAGACTTGATCTTATATGATCTCGTGCTACTATAGTAGGGAAGTTTTACTATATCAAAACTACAGTGGTAGATATGTTTAAAATAATATTTTGTTTTGTTAATGCAATTGTATCTCTGTTACTTACAATCCAGCCATCCGTTGCCAGACCGACAATGAATCAAATAGAGGATTATGTATCAGAACAGCGCGCTTCTGGAAAGGCTATCAAATTAACGGAAAAATTTGGTAAAGATTTTTCTGAGCTTTTTTTAAGCGGAGTTGATTTGCACGATGCTGATCTTAGCGGAGCAAATTTAAACGAAACCAGCTTCTATGGCGCAAATTTATCAGGCGCAAATTTTACAAAGGCAAATTTATCAGGCGCAGTTTTAACTTCTTCGCAATTGAATAATGCAATTTTTACTGAAGCAAACCTTACGGATTGCGACATTCAAGAAACCTCCGCTATTGGAACCAATTTTTCAAAAGCAATACTACAAAATGCAATTCTGACGAATAGTAATTTATCTCAAGCTGTTTTTGTGGATGCAAATTTATATAATGCCAGACTATACGGATCAATAATTGACGGATCTAATTTTAGTGAAGCAAATATGTACGGGATAGACCTGCAAGGCGCCTCCTTACAAAATTCCAGTCTCCATAAGGCTTACATGGAAAGCGCTAATCTATCTTATGCCAAATTACAGAATTCCCAGCTCATCGCAGCGGACTTAACCGGCGCCATTTTAACTCATGCTAATTTTGATAATGCAGATTTATCAGGAAGCACATTATCTGATACTATGGCTCAATCTTCTACCTTTAATAACGCTAAGTTGTCTAAAAGCAATTTGAGTCAAGCTATTTTCTCCGGGGCCGAGATGAAAAATGCTAATTTATGGGGCGCCATAATGGACAAAGTAGACTTAGAATCTGTTAATCTAACTGAAGCTAATATGGAAAAGGCTTATTTAAAAAATGCTAATTTAAAAAATGCTAATTTATACAAAGCAAATCTTACTAACGCTTCACTTAATTATGCCAATTTATACAAAACCAATCTAATACAGGCAACTTTATTTAACTCATCTTTATTTTCAGCCCAAATATATAGTAGTGATTTTAGATCATCTGATTTGAGAGGTAGCGATCTCAGCAAGGCAATGCTTTGGAATTCAAACTTGGTAGGAGCTAAATTAGACAACTCTAATTTACAAGGAGCCAGCATAAACAGAACAGATATGAACAAAACAGAAATTACCAATGCAAAAGTAAATAAACTACTGGTATTAGAGGTAAGTGGTCTAAAAGGAAGAATGGAGCAACTCAAAAAACTTGGAGTTTTTGATTCATATGCAGATCTAGAAAAAGCAGCTGCAACCAACAAAGATTTATCTAATATGAACTTAAGTAATTTATTATTAAAAAAAATAAATTTATCCGGAGCAAATTTATATAATACGCTTTTAGTGAAAACAGATTTATCTGAAGCCATATTAAGCAATGCAAACTTCAGCAACGCAGACCTTTCAAGAGCCAACATGGAAAAGGCTACTATAATTGGAACAAACTTTACCAATGCTATACTTTCAAGAGCTAATCTTAGAGAAGCCCGCATGTCTGAAAGTATATTTATAAACAGCAGATTATCTGAAGCTAACTTATATAAAACCGACTTCAGCAATGCAAACTTTACCAATGCTCAACTTGAAGGTGTAAATTTCAACAATTCTAATTTATCTAATGCCAACCTTACAAATGCCAATCTTTACCGTTCTACTTTATCGGCCGCAACATTATATAAAACAAATTTAGACTACGTAACAGGCTTGGGTGACAAAGAACTTAAAACACTTATTGATCTTACAACAGTTGTTCCGAGCAGTACGCAGTAACAACAGAGGTGACGACAAAGGTCATCTTATAAACTCTAAATAATAGGATTTTATTTTTTTTCTTTAGAATAAAAATAAAAAGTAATAAATAAAACAGACAAAAACAATATCAAAAAAGGACCTGCCCATAATATATAGGTAGCACTGTTAAATGGAGGTTTCATTAGTATTACTTCACCATAACGTTCAGATATATAGCGAATTATATCTGCGTCACTTAAACCTTCAGTAATTTTACTGCGTATCAAACTACGCAGCCCAACAGCAATATCAGCATTGGAGTCATTAATGGATTCTCCCGAGCATACAGCGCATCTTATTTCTTTAAAAATGGCATGAGCTCTTTTTTCTTGTTGATAATTTTCCAATTTCTTTTCTGCAGTTAATGCGTTTGCGTTACTGAACAGAAACAAAATGACAACATAGATCGCAACATAGATTTTAAACATAAAATTACTTGATTAGTGGTTTTATATTCTTTACATAGCTCTCGTAATCTAAAGCACCTGCATGCCTGTATATTATAATCCCATCAGGTGATATTAGAAAGCTTTCTGGTACCGCTGTCACTCCAAGATCTAATATGACAACAGAATTATTATCGATGCCTATTTTTTTATAAGGATTTCCTCTTTCTTTGAACCAACCATGCAGGTTTACCCTGTTATCATTCCAGGCTATACCATAAAGCGGTATATTTTGTCGCTCCGTTATTTGCATAAGAGATTCATGCTCAATTTTACAAGTTACACACCATGATGCAAAAATATTAATCAGAACATATCTTCCTTGAATATCCTTGTAGCTAAAATCATCCTCCCCTTCTATCATCGACGGCAAGGTAAAGTTAGATAATTTTTTACCTATAATTGGATCTATATTTTTTTCTTCCGCGAAAATATTTACAAGAAGTAATCCTATTATTAGGAAAGAAATTGAAAAAGGCACAAGAAACAACGCTTTCAATTTTTCCTCACTTTTAGCATGGTTACCAGGCCTCCGATGACCATTAAAAGGCACCCCAACCAAATCAAATTAATCATTGGCTTGTTATACACCCTTACCACAAAACCACCTTCTGCATTTGGCTCTCCTAATGCTATATATAAGTTAGAGAATAAACTATAATAAATATCTGACTCTGTAGTTGTTGACTGCTCTACAGGATAATACCTTACCTCAGGATTTAAAATTATTAATTGATTATTATTTTCATCTTTAACAGCAAATTCTCCTGTATATGATAGGTAATTATCTTTAGCATTTTGTATGACATTATTTAATATTATTTGATAATAGGATATTTTTACTGCTTCTCCCTGTTTTATAATTTTCTCTTCTTCTGTGCCCCAAATAGAGGAAATGGTTACGCCCAAAACTAATATAGCAATACCAATGTGAGACAAAATCATAGCTATCAAATTATTGGATATTTTAGCAGCTTTAAAGTTTTTATATAAAATAGTCAGCATTGAAAAAATTATACCGATACTAAAACTAATAGCACACACTGCGATAAAAGAGTGAGTATTTAACACATAAAATACTATAAAAAGGCAGGATAAAAATATAACCCCTGAAATATAAATATGGTATAAAACTTTTCTAATGTTATCTGAGTTATATTTTAATAATGGACCAAATGCTGCAAGAAACAA
>JBIKME010000171.1:0-3239 GCA_044359415.1 Rickettsiales bacterium
CCTACAGTTTTACCTTCCATCCTACCAAAACCAATTATTATAATTTTTGCGAAATCAGGTTGCAGTTCAAAGAAGTCGTTTTCATCTACCACTCTATCTATCAGATCACGCATATTATAAGGTTTATTAGGATTTTCCGGCACAAGGGTATTTAATGATAAATCAACACGATCAGCGTAGTCGTGTGTATTTCTTTCCGGAACCGCATCGCGGTTTGATGAAGGTAGAAAATTGATTAATTTTCTTGCCTGTAACAACACTTCTATGTCATTGTCATATACAAGATCAGTAACCCCGGTTTTTTCCGCATGCACCTGAGCACCTCCGAGTTCATCTCTAGTTACAGTCTCGTGAGTAACGGTTTTAACAACCTCAGGACCTGTAACAAACATATATGAGCTACCTCTAACCATAAATATAAAATCTGTAAGCGCAGGGGAATATACTGCTCCCCCAGCACATGGTCCCATGATTAGTGATATTTGTGGAATGACACCTGATGCTTCTACATTACGCTGAAAAATTTCTCCATAACCGGCAAGTGCGTTTACACCTTCTTGTATTCTTGCCCCGCCGGAGTCATTAATACCTATTATCGGTGCTCCCGATCTCATCGCCATATCCTGTATACGACAAATCTTCTCAGCATGAGCTTCGCCTAAAGACCCGCCAAGTACCGTAAAATCCTGCGAATATACAAAAACAAGCCTTCCATTAATAGTGCCATGACCTGTTATAACTCCATCTCCAGGAGTTTTTTTACTATCCATACCAAAGTCGGTGCAGCGATGTTCTACGAACATCCCATACTCCTCGAACGAATCAGGGTCCAACAAAACTTCCAGTCTTTCCCTTGCTGTCAACTTCCCATTATTATGTTGAGCATCAATTTTAGCTTGTCCCCCACCCAAACGGGCCAGTTTTCTTTTATTTTCAAGCTGTTCTACAATTTTTGTTTTCATAACCGATTTAATATAATTTAAAAATGAGTGATACAAATACCAGATGTTACATACATGAGCAACAAGGAACTGTTCTTCACAATTTTATTTTTTCAACAGCTTAGTAAATACAGCATATAAATCTTTATAATTTACTCTATTTAGAATCAGACACTTAAAATTAAAAAATTCTGCGATAAAAAAATAGTAATTCTGCCAATGTTAGAGTTTTCATGTTTTTACATGGAAGAAACAAATCTAACTCATTCAGATATCCCAAATACCTTATGTTGTAAAACTAATAAACAGATAATAGTAAAGCCAAAAGTATCCTGCTCACCGGCCACTGCACAATATAAAACTTTCTTACAAACCTGAAAATAAAATATAGTTAATTCAAAATATTTCTAGCAAAAATATTCAAGATAGGTTGTATTCCTATTAGATAGAATTAAAAAATTATCGCGTACTAAGATTTATTTTAGAAAATTTTACTTTATAAATTGATAAAAATATCTTATATATATTACATAAAATCGTTATTGATTATCATTTATATAATAAATAGGTATGTTATGCCAGGAGATACTAGTAAAATTAATTATGAAAGCTATCTAAAAACAGTTCGAATTATGCTTGCCGCTAAATCCGATCCTAACACAGTCACAGGAAGATCAAATAATTCTCCATTACATTCCTCCGTTACAAATAATAACCCTGATGCGGTAGCTTTGCTAACTGCAGCCAAAGCTGATCCAAATACACAAAACAAGAAAGGAAATACACCATTATATCTTGCAGCCACCACTCCTGAGCTTCGTATGGAATCGGGGGTATTAACACAACTAATTACGGCTAAAGCCGATCCAAATCTAGCTAATAACAACGGTAATTCACCATTACATGCCGCAGCTGGTTGCAGTAATGAAAATTTTATACAATTACTACTTAACGCTAAAGCTAATCCGGATGCAAAAAACAACCTAGAAAAAACCCCTAAAAATATTGCACAGAATAGTGGTATACATAACAAAGCATCCGAAGATGCTAAGGATAGGTATACGCGTATTGTAGAATTACTTACTCAAGCGTCTGATAGTCAAGAGTGTGATGGAGGTATTTCAGTTGACGGCGGTGGCGGTGGCGGTGGCGCAAAAGAGCCAAATCCAGAAGTAATAGCGAAATCATTAAAAACTGGACAAAAAAGAGGTTCATCTTCGTTAGAAACTACTGAAGATCTAGAAGCACCAGAAAGAAAAAGGTAAATATTCTTTTTAGACTATCCATTAGGACTCTCTTGCAATACTGCATCTGCTTTTAATGCTTGCTGTTTATGTAACACAGGATTATTATTCAGATCTATATTTTTTAAATAACCTCCGTATGAGTATTTAAGGTGACAATAACCATAACTGCATAACATATTAAGGACGGTGAACTGGACCCAGAGTCCTTTAGCAAATACCCTAGTGACACTGTAGAGGTAAAAGAAGGTTTTTTAACCTTCCATAAATGGGTGGGTCCTCTTGAATATTTTGAGTTTGATGACGCTTCTAAACAAAAACTCAAGAATATTCTTAATGTTACTTTTCGTGGACCCTGTTTTTTAGTTAATTTTCGAGAACTTGCATTAATACAAGAGGTGAATTTTGAACAAAACAGTGCTGCAATTAATTGTCCAAAACTTAAATCAATTGATTATGTAACTTGTCATAACGCCTTTGAAATAAGCGAGTGTCCTGAGTTTGAACAATTTAGCAATACTACTTTTACTGGATCGGCACTTCCAAATCCACTTACGACTCTACTTTCTACACAGCTTACATCACTTGGTGGCATTACTTTTAGTGCTCGCACTCTCAACCTATCTTGCTGTTATGCGCTAAAAATGTCAGCCGACAATACTTCTGTAATAAGAAGACTTATAGAGAGCGGTACAACTATTTTATTTCCAGCTCATTTTTGTGCACAAGAGACAGGTACTGGATACACAGCAGCAACACAAGAGAAAGCAGATTATCTATCACAACGAAATCTTCTTCTATTCAAAGCCTCGTTTTTATTATACAACAGCGGACGAAAACGCGTGAAAGGTCCAGAGTATCCAGAAAAAGACACAACCTTTCGTATACCACCTCATTTAAACACCCCCCAAGAAGTTGCTGAGTGGTTAGCTACTAGTGCTGATAATAATCAGCTTGGCGGCGGCGCAAAAACTCCATCTAACCAAGTAGAAGCAAAGTCAGTATTGAGACAAAAAAACATAGAGTGGATTCAACTTCCATCAGTTCCTAGCCC
>JBIKME010000087.1:0-5283 GCA_044359415.1 Rickettsiales bacterium
AAAAGAAATTTTTGGATTATGTTTCTGGCTTGGATAGTTCAACTATTAATGATACTAATGATCAATACCTTACAGCTTTAGCTTTTGCGGCACATAAAGGTTATATGTCAGCGGTAAATAAGTTACTTGCATCCAAGGCTGATGTAAATAAAAGTGAAGAATTTACACCTTTGATGGCAGCTTCAAACAAAGGTCGCAGTAATGTTGCATCTGCTCTAATTGCTGCAAAAGCGGATGTTAATATGGTTTCTAAAACTAAAGGTTGTACGGCTTTAATGTTTGCTGCTGGATCCGAAGATGAATCTATGGCTAAAAAAGTTACAGGTTTATTGCTTCAGGCTAAGGCTGATGTTAATATAGTTAGACCAGATAAAAATGTAACAGCTCTTAGTTATGCTCAAGGAAGAGGATACGTAGATTTAATTGAAATGTTAAAAACAGCGGGTGATAAAAGCTGTGGTGGTGGTAAAGGATGTAGCAAATAGTTGTCAACCGCATTGAGCTTTATTTAATAAAAAATGATCTGCAAGTACGCAGGCCATCATAGCTTCTCCGATTGACACCGCTCTTATACCAACGCAAGGATCATGACGACCTTTGGTAAATACTTCAGTTGCATTACCGTGAATATCAATAGTTTTCTTTGGAGTTAATATGGAGCTAGTTGGTTTAACAGCAAATCTGGCTATAATTGGCTGTCCTGAGGAAATACCTCCTAATATACCGCCTGCATTATTAGATAAAAATTCAGGCTTTCCATCTTTTCCTATAATAATCTCATCCGCATTTTCTTCGCCAGTAAGTTCGGCAGATTGCATTCCGGCTCCTATTTCAACTCCTTTTACCGCGTTTATACCCATAAAAGCATGCGCTAAGTCACTATCTAATTTGTTGTATATAGGACAACCGAGGCCTGCCGGTACTCCATCTGCTATGACTTCAATCACAGCTCCTATCGAAGAACCGTCTTTTCTTATATTTAAAAGATAATCTTCCCACTCCAGTGCCGTATTTTTATCAGGACAAAAAAACGGATTGTTATTTACTTCGTTCCAGTCCCAGTTGCTTCTATTTATTTTTTTGTTACCAATTTGAACTAAAGCTCCTCTTATTGTAACTGAATCACCTAGTATTTTTCTGGCAACAGCGCCTGCGGCAACACGCATTGCCGTTTCTCTGGCACTTGATCTTCCGCCGCCTCTATAATCACGTATTCCATATTTCATAAAATATGTGTAATCAGCATGACCTGGGCGAAACTTTTCCTTTATGTCACCATAATCTTTAGATCTTTGATCCTCATTGTATATTATCAGTGAAATAGGGGTACCGGTAGTTTGGTTCTCAAAAACTCCAGAAAGGATTTTGACAGTATCACTCTCATTTCTTTGCGTAGTAAATTTAGACTGACCAGGCTTCCTTTTATCAAGAAAAGGCTGGATATCAGCTTCACACAAAGAAATTTTTGGCGGCACACCATCTATTACGCAACCTATAGCTTCCCCATGACTTTCCCCCCAGCTTGTAAAACTGAAAAATTTTCCAAAGCTGTTAGTGTTCACTTAAACAACCTCTTCGGCATTGGTATTAGCTATAATTTTCTCAATAGTGTTATCTATATCGCGTTTAATTTGTTCTGTAACTTTTATAGGCTCAACAGTTAAATTATAACCTAATCCCTCTAAAATAACACCTAGTGATTTAAATTTAGGATTTCCTGATGAAGCAAAGGTTCTGTACAGATTCTGTCTGTTAATGCCTGTTTTTCTCGATAGAGCCGTCATGCCCCCTTGTGCTCTCGTAATTTTCCTAAGTGCTGACAAGAAGGTTTTTGGATCCCCTGTTAGGGTAAATGTATCCAGCGCCTTTCTAAGGAAAGCAGATGCTACCTCTGGTATCTTTAATGCTTCGATATCTTTAAAAACTTTTTTTTCAGTCATAACTTTGCCTTTATTATTTTATATAGTTAAAATTAATTTTTTACACTGTAGCTATGTCAGGAGCGTCAGCTGCCTTCATACCTACAACGTGATAACCAGAATCAACGTGAAGTATCTCACCGGTTGTACCGCTACCAAGGTTACTTAAAAGAAACAAACCGGCTCCGCCGACATCTTCTATAGTAGTGTTGCGTTTTAGTGGAGCATTATACTCATTCCACTTTAATATATATCTAAAGTCACCAATTCCAGATGCAGCTAAAGTTTTTACAGGCCCGGCTGATATAGCGTTAACGCGAATATTGTTTTTACCCAAATCAGATGCCAGATATCTCACGCTGGCTTCTAAGGCTGCCTTTGCCACACCCATTACATTATAATGTGGCATAACACGCTCGGAACCTGCGTAGGTGAGTGTTAGTAAACTGCCGCCATTATTCATAAGAGGTTCAGCTTTCTTTGCGATTGCTGTAAAAGAGTAACAGGAAATATTCATTGTATTAGCAAAATTACTATAAGAGGTATCGATGTATTTACCTGTTAATTCATTTTTATCTGAATATGCTATGGCATGTACGACAAAATCTAACTTACCCCATTTTTGTTCAATTGTTTTAAATACGCTGTCTATAGATGATTCATCAGTGACGTCGCATGGAAGTATAATATCTGAACCTATTGACTCGGCAAGTGGCGTAACTCGTTTCTTTAAAGCATCACCTTGATATGTAAAAGCAATTTCAGCTCCTTGATTACTACAAGCCTCAGCGATACCCCATGCTAGTGACTTGTTATTAGCCACCCCCATAATAATACCTTTCTTGTTTGACATCAGGTTTCCCTTAGTTGTTTCATTCATAATCTATACTCTAAAGTTATATTCTTAATTTTTTATCCTCAAACATATTATTGAGATATTTCCCAATATCCGTTAGGCTGTCTGCAAGCTGTACCATACGCCTCTTGCTCCCTGCCGTCTATAACTATAGTCTGGCTATACTCACGACAATGAGTGCCGTTAGCTTGTTGGAATGTTTTTATAGGAGTGATGGTTCCGGAGCGCCCAGTATCAGGATTTTTCCATGTCGATACCACACCGTTTTGAGATGTTTCAAGAGAAGATTGAGATGTTCTGTTATAATAATCCAAGTCAGCCTTATCAAGGGATGATCCAATTGACTGACCTAATTTTGCTCCAAGTAATGTTCCTACGGCAATAGCAGCTATGTTGCCTTTTCCTTTTCCAACATTTGATCCTACCCAAGCACCACCTACAGCTCCTGTTAGCGCACCTATATTTTGCTTTGAGAATAAATTATCATTGGTTGTACCTTGGCATGAACTAAGCAATGCTAATGTAATAAATAAAGTTGCAATTCTAGTAAAAATCATATTCAATACTCTTAATAAATTAGTTCTGAAAGACCAAAAAAAATGTAAGTTTAACTTCTGGTTTATATGTTGTATAACGTTTTTGTTATACTAGATGTGTTTTATATATCAAAAACTTTTATATATCAAAAACTTTTTTTATATTTTAATTGGAAAACATGAAAAATAATGCCGCAATATCTCAAAAGTTGATTAAAATGGTAACTTTATGTTCTTTAATGGTTGCCATAACAATTATATCTGTAAAAATTATCGCATGGAACATGACTGATTCTTTGAGTTTACTAGCTTCATTAGTAGACTCAGCATTAGATGTAGGTGCTTCATTTATTAGTTTTTTTGCGGTTCGCTATTCTTTAGCTCCTCCAGATGATGACCACCGCTTTGGTCATGGTAAAGCTGAAGATATATCAGCTTTTTTACAGAGTATATTCATTGCGGTTTCGGGGTTATATATTTTAACAGAAGCATTTAACAGGTTTTTAAATCCGAGCACTATTACTAATGAGATGATTGGTATAGTTACTATGGTTATTTCTCTTATCCTTACTATGGGCCTTTTACTATTTCAAAAATATGTAATTCTTATTACTAATTCTAGTGCGATAAAAGCTGACTCTTTGCATTATCAAGGAGATTTGCTCGTCAATATTGTAGTTATAGGATCTTTTTTATCCTCAATGTACTTTAATTTTCCTTTGCTGGATACAATTCTGGCTTTATTCATTGCACTTTATGTATTATTCAGCGCTATTAAGATTGGTAAGGAAGCTTTTGATAAATTAATGGATAAAGAGTTTTCGCAGAAAAATCGTGATAAAATAATAAATGCCGTATTGAGTAATAAAAATGCTAAAGCCGTTCATGATTTGAGAACTCGTCGATCAGGACTTATGCCTTTTATTCAGTTTCACCTTGAGTTAGATGGTGAAATAAAACTAAGAGAGGCGCATATTATATCTGATGAAATCGAAGAAGAAATATTAAAAATTTTCCCTCATGCCGAGATACTGATTCATTATGATGTGGCAGGTGAAGCAGTTAATTTAAATAAGGTTATTTCAAATACATTATGGCGTTATACCAAAACAGATAAATAATTTTGTTGTTGATATAATTACTCGAAAACGTTAGAAAATCTATGATTTTTATCATTATAACATATCGGGATATACTATGAAGCCTTTGCCTAGTAATTATAATCACAAAACAACAGAAGAAAGGTTACAAAAACTTTGGGCTGATATGCAGGTTTATGCCTGGGATGAGAATGAATCTCGGGAGAATAGTTATGTCATAGATACTCCTCCTCCGACGGTGTCGGGATTGCTGCATATGGGGCATGTGTTTTCATATACGCAAGCTGATTTTATCGCAAGATATCAGCGCATGTCAGGTAAGAATGTTTTTTATCCTATGGGTTTTGATGATAACGGTCTGCCAACTGAACGTTTGGTTGAAAAAGTAAAAAAAGTTCGTGCTACCGATATGAGTAGAGAAGAGTTTATTGAGCTTTGTGAATCAGTAGCAGAGGAAGCTAGGGGTGAGTTTAGAAAGTTGTTTGAAGAAATAGCTCTAAGTGTTGATTGGAAACAAGAATACCATACGATAAGCAATGATAGTAGAAAAATATCTCAGCTATCTTTCTTGGATCTTTATAATAAGAAAAAAGCTTATAGAAAGCTGCAGCCGATGTTGTGGGATCCTGTTGATCAAACGGCAATTGCGCAAGCCGAAATTGAAGATAAAGAACTGCAAAGTCAAAAAAATTATCTATATTTTGGCATGCAAGATGAGCAAACAGGTGAAAATCTTGGAAAGCTGCAAATAATGACTACTCGCCCAGAACTTTTAAGCGCTTGTGTTGCGGTAATTTGTCACCCTGATGATGTGAAAAAATATCATGGAAAAGTTGCAATAACACCTGTATTTGGCGTAAAAGTTCCTATAA
>JBIKME010000180.1:0-3133 GCA_044359415.1 Rickettsiales bacterium
TAAGCCATACCGATAATTCTTCTCCATCCTTACCTTTTGTAGCTCTTCTTGGAGCCTGGTTGGTTGAGGATTTGAAGTGACAGTTACCAAGTCCCCCCTCTCCTCCTTTTGCGATAATAACTTCCTGACCTTCTTCGGTCATGTCGGCTAAAAGAAGCTCTGTCTTATCTGCTATGATTTGAGTACCGATAGGTACATTAATTACCAGATTGTCGGCATATGCACCGTGACAGTTTCTACCCATTCCACCTTGGCCGTTTTTAGCTAAAAAATGCTGTGTATAGCGGAAGTCTATTAAGGTGTTAAGATTTTGTACGCATCTGAATATAACATCACCGCCCTTACCGCCGTCTCCGCCGTCAGGACCGCCTTTTGGTATATGCGCTTCACGACGAAAGCTTAAACAACCGTTCCCGCCTGAGCCGCTTTTAATATGAATTTTGGCTTCGTCTATAAATTGCATTATGTTTCCCATAAAAAAGCACGTCCGATATTATCGAGGACGTGCTTTTAAAAAATAATTTATACTATTGTTACGCCGCAGCCTGCTCAGTATTTGAGTTAGCCACAACAGACACAACCATTCTCTCACCGGATTTTTTAAAAGAAACATTGCCGCTTACCACTGAAAATAGAGTGTGATCTCTACCCATTCCGACATTTTTTCCCGGAGAATATTTGGTACCGCGTTGACGAACAATTATATTTCCTGGAATAACAGCTTCACCACCGAATTTTTTAACACCTAGTCTGCGACCAGCTGAGTCACGACCGTTCCTGGAGCTACCACCTGCTTTTTTATGTGCCATCTTTAACTAATCCTTTTTTGTAGTTTTCTTCTTTGTACCTTCAGTCTTTTTAGCTGCCGGCTTTGCTTTTTTAGGGGCTTTAACTCCTACCTCGACAGCTGCTTTTTCAGAAGCGGCGCGCGAAGGTTCAACCTCTTTTATTTTAGTAACTTTTTTTATTTCGCCTTTTCCGCTTACATCAAGTATTCTTACAACCGTAACTTGTTGACGATGGCCGTTTTTACGGCGGTAGTTCTGACGACGATTCTTTTTAAAAATTATAACTTTATCATCTTTTTTCTGCTCTAAAATCTCGGCGCTTATAGTAGCCCCGGTTATAGTAGGGTTGCCTATTCTAACACCGTTTTGATCGGCAATAGCTAAAACTTCTTCAAATTTTATAGTAGTCCCGACTTCACCATCGGTTTTCTCAATTTTTACAACTTGTTGTTCAGCGACTTTATATTGTTTTCCGCCTGTTTTTATTACAGCATACATTTTTAATATCTCTATATATTCTTCAAAATAGGATATCGATATATATAGATAGGCGGAGTTTTGTCAACATAATATTAAAAAAATTAATATAAAAATTAGTTTAATTTGTTTCTTGATCACATTCCTGGTTGATGTTTAACGGGTGATGTTTAATTTACGGCACCATTAATAAATCATTAACTTTTAGTTGATAGTATAAATATTTTGATAAGTTAATTTATTCAGATAGATATCCTATGACCGATGAAGTGATTATAGCGTGTGTAATTTTCTTGGTAATTGCCTATTATTACATGCAAACAGGCCAAGCGGTATATAACCGCGCAGCATCGCATTTGCACAATAAAAATATCGACAAAGCTATTAGTTTATTATTGCAGGCTGCAAAAAAAGGCTATTTAGCGGCAATAGTGGATTTAGGATGCTTGTATAAAGATGAAAAAAAATACGCCGACGCGGTTAAGTGGCTGGAAGTTGCGTGTGATAAAGGCAGTATTAAGGCGCAAAATGAACTGGGTGTAATGTTAAGAGATGGTGTCGGTGTTGATATAAATTATGCAAGAGCTATGTTTCTTTTTCAAAAAGCGGCATCAAAAGGAGATGAAAAGGCTCTTTTAAATAGTGCGCAAATGTTCTTATGCGGATATGGCGTGCCGCAGGATTTTGGTAAGGCTTTACAGTTCTTTCAACGTGCGGCTTATAATAACAGCGCGCAAGCCTGTTTTGAAATAGGTAATTTTTACTTAAATGGCTTAGGGGTTCAGTCTGATGCGAAGATTGCCTTTTCCTGGTATGAAAAGTCGGCAAAATACGGTTATATAGAATCATATAGAAAACTAGCCGATATCTATAAGGATGGTATTGGTGTGGAAAAAAATCTGGGGCAGTGTTTATATTGGTTAAGTAAGGCGGTCAGTTATGGTGATGTGGACGCCATGTTTGAGGTAGGTATGATGTATTATGATGGCTGCGGAACTGATAAAAATATAAGAAGAGCAAAAGAACTGCTTAATCAAGCTGCTATAAAAGGTAATAAAATGGCAAGAAACATGCTGGCAAAAATAGCTTAATAATCAACTTTTACAAAATATAATCCATGTGCTGGAGCTGTCGGACCTGCGGAGCATCTTTTCTTATCTTTTAGTATTTCTGGTATGTCGGTAGCCGATAATTTACCCTCACCTATATATTTTAAGGTACCGGTGATGTTTCTTACCATGTGGTGTAAAAAAGATTTGGCGCTAACATATATGGCAATTTCCTGTCCGTAATTTATAATTTCAATTTCATCTAATGTTTTAACCGGCGATGCGGATTGACACTGAGAATCTCTAAAACTTGTAAAATCATGTTTGCCTATCAGATACTGAGTTGCTTTTCTCATCTCTTGGATATCTAATTTAACCGGTACAAACCAAGCCCTTCCGCTTTCGAGAGCCAAAGGAGATCGTCTATTTACTATTTTATAAAGATAGTATCTTTTTTTGGCGCTAAAACGCGCGTGAAAAGAGTCACTTACTTGTTCACACGCAATAACAGAGATTTTATTTGGTTTTATATGCTGATTGATTGCGCCTATAATTGTCTCTTCCGGATATTCTTTATCGATATCAAAATGCGCAACTTGAGCAATTGCGTGTACGCCGGCGTCTGTTCTGCCGGCGGTACATAAATTTACCTGTTTGCCGGAGAATTTAAATATAGAGTTTTCTATATGACCCTGCACGGAGGGTGTGTCTTTTTGCCTTTGCCACCCTGCAAGTCCCGTTCCGTCGTATTCTATGGTTAATTTGTAGCGAGGCATCAATAATTTCTCTAAAGCTTATTTACCTGTTTAACAAAATAAA
>JBIKME010000090.1:0-5151 GCA_044359415.1 Rickettsiales bacterium
TTATCAATAATTTCATGCAATTTATAGAGTTTATAGTTAATTTAATATGTTCAGGATTCATAGCTATGTTTTATCAAAAAGATGTTAATTCCATACAGGAAGGTAGCGCTTATAATTATTTATTTACAAATCTTAACAGTAAGGATCCTTTGCCGCTGTCTGATTTTAAAGGTAAGTGTCTACTGATAGTAAATACTGCCTCAAATTGTGGTTTTACCAAGCAATATAAAGCCTTGGAGTGGTTATATAAAACATATAAGGATGAAGGTTTTGTTGTATTGGGTGTTCCAAGTAATGATTTTGGTATGCAAGAGCCTGGAACTGCTGAAGATATTATCAGTTTCTGTAATCTAAATTATGGTGTAACTTTCCCTATGACTTCTAAGGAAATAGTAAGTGGAGATAACGCTCACCCATTTTATAAGTGGGCAAAAGAAGTGCTTGGTTACGGTACTTCACCTAAGTGGAACTTTCATAAATATTTAGTTGATAAGAATGGTTATATAGTTGGTTATTTTAATCCCACCACTGCTCCTGATTCGGTAGAAATAATTTCCGCAATAGAAAAGCAGGTTTTAGAAAAATAAATGTATAGAAAGAACGTAGTGCGTTGTGAGTGGGTTGGTACCGGTAAGCCGGATTATGAGCATTATCATGACACTGAATGGGGTGTGCCGGTACATGATGATAAAAAACATTTTGAGTTTCTTATTCTTGAAGGGGCTCAGGCTGGTTTAAGTTGGTATACAATACTCAAGAGAAGAGAAGGTTATCGAAAGGCCTTTAAGAATTTTGAACCGCAAGAGGTGGCAAGTATGACTGACTCTGAGCTTGATTTATTGATGTATGATCCGGGAATTATACGTAATCGTCTTAAAATATATTCCGCCAGAAAGAACGCCATTGCTTTTCTGTCAATACAAAGAGAATTTGGCTCATTTAATACCTATGTATGGAGTTTTGTTGGTGGTGAGCCTAAAATAAATAACCCGAAAAATATTAATGATCTTCCTGTAAAGTCAAGTCAGTCCGATTCATTATCTAAAGATT
Source organism: Rickettsiales bacterium (assembly GCA_044359415.1). Classification (GTDB taxonomy): domain Bacteria; phylum Pseudomonadota; class Alphaproteobacteria; order Rickettsiales; family UBA6187; genus 1-14-0-20-39-49. The sequence goes on from JBIKME010000090.1 coordinate 1,051, forward strand.
TAAAAAAACGTGGTATGAGTTTTGTTGGTTCAACTATAATTTATGCTTTTATGCAGGCTGTTGGTCTGGTAAATGATCATATGATAGATTGTTTTAAAAAATGTAATAATTAATTTCTAAACTAATTTTCTCTCTTTATCAGATTCATTAATGTTTCAAGTAGGCCGGGAAATCTTTCCTTAATATCTGCAACCCGAATGATATTTCTATGCTCTACGCCTTGTTTTGTGGTGTGGATAAGTCCTGACTCACGCAAAATTCTAAAATGGTGAGAAAGTGTTGATTTTGGTATGCTTGTGCATGGTGAAGCCTCAGAGCACGACATACATCCGTTATTATTCATCATGCCTTTAAAAATATTCATACGCACCGGATCACCAAGGGCGTTTAAGATGCCACTGAGTGTTATGTCTTCTTTTTTAGGATGAATAAATTGTTTCATAAATAATATTATAACATAGCAATTGACATAATACAATAGTTCGTTATTATTGAACTAATGAACTATTTTTAGTTAAAAATAAAGGAATTATTATGGTTAGTTTATTTGATCCGATAAAATTAGGTGCTATTGAGTTGCCTAATCGTATTATTATGTCACCTCTTACCAGGTCGCGTTCCGGAGTGTCGCGCACACCGAATGATTTAATGAAGCTTTACTATACTCAACGTGCAACAGCTGGCCTTATTATAACTGAAGCAACTTCTGTATCTCCGATGGGTGTGGGTTACGCCGATACTCCTGGAATATGGTCTGAAGATCAGGTTTCAGGTTGGAAAAAAATTACTGAAAGTGTGCATGATGCAGGTGGTAGAATAATATTGCAGTTGTGGCATGTAGGACGTATATCGGATCCAATATTTTTAGATGGTAAACAGCCTGTTGCTCCAAGTGCTATTCAGCCAAAGGGGCACGTGAGTTTGGTTCGTCCGGAAAAAGATTATGTAATTCCCCGAGCTCTTAATCTTAATGAGATTGATGAGGTTATAGAGCAGTTTCAAAAAGGTGCCAAAAATGCAAAAAAAGCCGGATTTGATGGCGTTGAAATTCATGGGGCTAACGGTTACTTACTAGATCAATTTTTACAAGATAGTACTAATCATAGAGATGATATCTATGGTGGTAGTTTAGAAAATCGCGCAAGATTAATGTTGGAAGTAACAGACGCGGTTATTTCCGTTTGGGGCTCAGATAGAGTTGGGATGCATATTTCTCCTCGTGCCGATGCCCATGATATGGGAGATTCAGATTTGTTAGGGACATTTACTTATGTTGCCGAACAATTAGGCAAGCGCAGAATTGCTTTTATATGTGCACGTGAGTCTGTTAGTGAAAATTGGTTTGGTCCAAAATTAAAAGCGGCATTTGGTGGCATGTATATCGCTAATCAAGGATTTACCAAAGAAATAGCGACTAATGCTTTAAAAACTGGTGAAGTTGATGCGGTCGCTTTTGGCCAGCTATTTATTGCTAATCCGGACTTGCCGTTTAAACTAAAAAATAATCTGCCTTTAAATACCCCGGATTATTCTACTTTCTACGTGGGAGGAAAAAGTGGATATATTGATTACCCGTATGCTGATAAAGCAAAAAAAATTGTTTAATAATATTATAAATTAAAAGGAGTTAAATAATGTTACTTTCAATGTATAAGGCCTCTATTCCGGTATTTATTCGTATGCTTGGAAACTTAACGGAAATTCTTAAAAAGGCTGAAGAGCATGCTGATGCTAAAAAAATTGACCATTGTGTTTTTATTAATGCAAGGTTGGCGCCTGATATGTTTCCTCTTTCACGTCAAGTGCAGATTACTACTGATAGCGTAAAAGGCTGTGCTGCACGTCTTGCCGGAATTGAAATACCTAGCTATGCCGATACTGAAACAACATTTGCTGATCTTTATGCTAGAATTAATAAAACAGTTGAATTTATTAAAAGCGTGGCTGAACATCAAATTGATGGTACTGAAGAAAAGCAGATAAAGTTAAGTGTAGGAAAACGTAATCTTGAATTTACAGGGCAGGTTTATCTTCTTAATTTCGTAATCCCTAATTTTTATTTTCATCTGGTGACAACTTATGCGATATTAAGGCATAATGGAGTTGATGTTGGTAAAATGGATTTTTTGGGAAAAGAATAATTTCAGACTTATTAAAAAATAGCTATTAATACAGGTTTTAAAAACAAAATAATTAACCGATAGGTAAAAATTACTTTAGGATTGTTTTTTAAAACCTGTATTTTATATAGGCACAATATTTGTTTTGCAGTTTTCTTAAATTCACTCTTTATAGAAGAATAACTACAGAAGAATAATTAATTACTTATTCTTCTTTTCTTGCTTTTTTAATTTTTTTTCTTTTGGTGATAAGAGAGGAGCTTTTTTTACTTCCTTTTTCTGATCCTGTTTTCCTTTTGCAGCCATTGATTTTTCTCCTATTATTAATGTTGTAAATTATATATTTTAACAAATTATCAGAAATAATAATAATATTCTACATAAAATGATTATCATATTTATTGATCTATTTATTAGAGGTTTTTTGCCGAGTCCGGTTCGTGATCTCGGCTTATGGTTTTGCGACCGTTTTATTTTATAGCCACTGCCTCTATTTACCTATAATTACATCTGGCCTGGATGTAAACCTAAGTACTAAATAACCTGTTATACCTGACATCAGAGAGCCAAAAATAACACCTAAGCGCACAGCTGTTTGGGTTGATTGGTTATCAAATGCTAAAGTCCCTATAAATAGACTCATAGTAAATCCAACACCAGTTATCAACGACATGCCATAATATTGTTTCCAGTTAACTCCTTTTGGCAATGTACAAATTTTAGTAGCAACCGCCAAGGCCGTCATTATCATTACCCCGATTTGTTTGCCAAAAAACAATCCCAACCCTATTCCTAATGTGATTGGATGCATTAGCACTTCAATGGACAGACCTTCTAAAGAAACTCCTGCATTTGCAAAGGCAAAAATTGGTAAAATAGCATATGCTACCCACGAATGTAACCCATCTTCCACAGATCTAGCCGGTGAAGTTTCTAAATTGTTTTTAGTACGTAGAGGAATAAATAAAGCAAGAATTACACCGGCTAATGTTGCATGAACGCCAGATTTTAAAACGCAGGCCCAAAGTACAATACCAATTAAAATATATGGTGTTATTTTTGTAACCCCGGTTCTATTTAAAATATAAAGTCCTGAAATAGCTATAAATGCAAATAATAAAGAGAGAGTAGATAGATTGTCGGTATAAAATAAAGCAATAATGATAATAGCGGCTAAATCATCGATAATTGCAATTGCGACAAGGCATATTTTGAGAGTTTGAGGAACATGTTTACCAACTAAAGTGATAACACCTAACGCAAATGCAATATCTGTTGCGGCCGGTATTGCCCAGCCCTTTATTGCTTGTGCGTCTCCCCAATTAAAATAGCTATAAATTAAAGACGGAACAATAATTCCACCTAAAGCCGCTAATGCAGGTAACATTACCTGCTCTTTATTGGAAAGCTCTCCTTCTAATGCTTCTCTTTTTATTTCAAGCCCTACAAGTAAAAAGAATATAGCCATTAAACCGTCATTTATCCACAGAAGCAGGGGCTTATCTATGGAAAATTCTCCAATTTTAATAGAAAGAGGAGTATTTAAGATCATTTCATAAAAAATATTAAGCGGCGAATTTTCCATTAAAAGTGCAATCAAGGCAGCTATTCCCAATAATATACCAGCGGATGCTTCTAATTTAAAAAACCTTTGTAATATTTTTAATCTCAATTATATATCTCAAATTACAAAAATGTAATGTTCTATTTGTTGAAAACTTATTAAATCTCATGCATCTTAAATTCATTCAACTACTTTAGTGATTAAAATGAAAATTCTTATAATAGAAGATGATAAGCAGGTATCTGAATATATCATAAATGGAATGAAAGAAGCAGGGCATAATATTGACTTTGTATCAGACGGCAAAGATGGTTTGTTTATGGCAATGACCGAATACTACGATGTTATGATATTTGATCGTATGTTACCATCTCTAGATGGCCTTACTATACTAAAAACAATTCGCGGAGCTGGTAA
>JBIKME010000091.1:0-5149 GCA_044359415.1 Rickettsiales bacterium
CCACTGTATATTTTCTTCCGATTCCGGCTGTATCGCTTCAATAGGGCATTCTGGCTCGCAAACTCCGCAGTCAATACACTCGTCAGGGTTAATAACCAGCATATTTTCACCTTCATAGAAACAATCAACAGGACAAACCTCAACGCAATCCTGATATTTACACATGATACAATCTTCAGTGACAACATAAGCCATAGCTTGCAAACTCCAGTATTAATTATCTCTAATATGTGTGGTTTATATTCTTATAAAGTGGTTGTAAAGATTTTTTTCACTCTATTAGGCACCTTTCTATCTTTTTTGCCTCTATTTCGTATTTTATTTTAATAATAAGTACTGTGATAAAATAAGCTATAAAAGCAGCAAACATAAGCAACAGCGGAATCATCATTGATTTATCAATTGATATTCCACCGCTTCTTATAATACTGGCTGGCTGATGTAATGTGTTCCACCAATCTACCGAAAATTTTACTATCGGCACATTAATAAACCCAACCAATGCCAATATAGCAGCTAGTTTGGCTCCCCTTTGTTTATCGTCATAAGCTTTGTATAATGCAATATGGCTAAGATAGAAAAAAAACAATATAAGCACAGATGTTAATCTTGCATCCCAGACCCACCAGGCTCCCCAAATAGGCTTTCCCCACAACGATCCGGTCACCAAACATATTAAAGTAAAGCAGGCACCAATCGGAGAAGCAGAAATGGCAATCATATCAGAAAGAGGATTTTTCCATACTAATGAGGCAGCACTAAAGACAGCAATCAAGCTATACACACCCAAAGCCATCCAAGCCGCAGGGACATGAATATACATTATTCTGACCGACTCTCCCTGCTGATAGTCAGGAGGAGATGCTACTAACGCATAATATAAGCCTACTATAAACAACAGCAATGTTGATATCAGCGCAAATGGTAATATCTTGTCAATTATGCGATTAAAGCGCCCGGGATTAAAATATTTATGCATAAGACCCTTTTTATATAAACTACTTCATTAATATGAAAAATAGTGACAATATGCAAGTAATTGCAATAAATTCAACTATATGAGTAATATAGATTAGGGTTCATTATAGCATTAGGATCAAATTTGTTTTTCAATAACCGGGCAGCATCTTTAATATCACCTGCAATATATCTGTCGTAGGCCCATTGATTATGAGCGCCTATTCCATGCTCTACACTAAATGTACCACGGTACGAGTAAATTATTTTATCATATATCATTTGCTGTATATTACGCTTATCAACATCATCCAAGTTCTTTTGCTTAGGCCAAATCACATTAAAATGCACAGCATTTAACATATAATGACCAAAATAAACTATTTTTATATCCGGATATCTCGCGGTTAAATCGAGAGTCGTTTGTTCGCAAAATTCGGCAAATTTATCCATATTCTCTATAGCAATATCAGTTGCGATCACCAAGCCTTCTTTTGCAGCAGCCTCTGAAATATGGTGGCGATGCTGCCAATATAAATGTGACTTTCCAATTAAACCTGTAATTATAAGATCGGATCTTAGCATTTTATCGCTAATTACAAGCAAATCCTCTTGCAGATTACTATCGGCAACATTCGAAAATACCTCAACCAACAGCACAACCTCGATCTTACGCTGCTCATTAGCAAATAAATATTGCGTATCCGGAATGTTTTTGGCAACTAACTTTAAGGCGTTTACATCTATTATTTCAAATGCACTTAAATTCTTACCAAAATGCGCCATAAAAAGCTCTTTAATGGCAGGTATGGCTTTAATATCACCAGGTGCCAACATCATTGATTCACAAGCCACCGGTAACTGCTCAAGCTTAATAACAGCAGATGTAATTACTCCCAGCCAACCCTGTGAGCCTATAAACGGATTATTGATGTCAATATAGCTATTATCTTGTGGCAAAGCGTTTTTATTGTTAGCCTGTTTAACATCTATTATCTTTATATCACCATTTGGCAAAACAACCGTTATTTGACAGGTTCTAGACTTGACATTACCATAACAACCGGCTCTTCCTCCAGCTGCATTTGTTGCTATAAGGCCACCAATTGTACAGGATCCGCTTGATCCTATATCAACAGGGAAAAAAAGCTTGTTATACGCAAGCTTCGCGTTTAAGCTATCAAGGATTACGCCAGCTCCAACATGTACTTTATTATCAGTGATTTGTAATAGATCTTTATTTAATAAACTTGTCGACAAAACTATCTGATTGTTTGATGTGTCAGCTGTAGAATTTCCAACAAGACCTGTATTACCGCCTTGAGTAACGACAGGAATATGATGATCATTACAATATGCCATAATTTTTGCCACCTGCTCGTTGGTAGTAGGTTTTATAAATCTTTTTGCAGTACCCTCTCCGTATCTATATCCGGCCTGATATTTATTAATTTCAAAACTAATGCCTTCATCTTCTAATATTTTATCAAGTAGTTTGATATCCGCCATTATTAATCACCATTATTAATTATTTTAAAAACCCCGGCAGGCTTTCTATATTGTAATATAATGGAAACTTGCTATATTTGGACTATAATCACAAATATTTATCTCAATTATTAACAATAACATAATATTAAAATATCATGACTAAAAATAAAAGCTTTTACATCACGACACCTATTTATTATGTTAATGACTCTCCTCACATTGGACACGCATATACCACAATAGCATGCGATGTTATGGCTCGCTTTAAAAAACTTGATGGTTTTGACGTAAAGTTCTTAACAGGCACTGATGAGCATGGTCAGAAAGTTGATAAAGCAGCTAAAGCTGCCAATATAGACCCGCAAAAATTTACCGACGAAGTATCTAAAAGATTTTTATCTTTAGTAAAATGTCCGCAAGAAATATCGGAGGGTGAAAATTTACTGAATATTTCTAATGATGACTTTATAAGAACCACACAAGAAAGACATAAGAATGCGGCTTGGGCATTATGGAACCGTATAAAAGAAAACGGACATATTTATGCTGATAATTACGGTGGGTGGTACTCTATACGGGATGAAGCCTATTACGCGGAAAATGAATTATCCATAGTAAACGGTAAAAAAATAGCACCAACAGGTGCAGAAGTTGAGTGGGTTGAAGAAGAAAGCTATTTTTTTGATTTATCAAAATGGCAGGAAAAACTTTTAGATTTTTACGAAAAAAATCCTGATTTTATAACACCAAAATCAAGATATAATGAGGTTATAAGCTTTGTAAGAGGTGGCAAAGAGTTTGTAAAAGATGCTCTTAGAGATCTTTCAATTTCACGCACCAGCTTTAACTGGGGTATACCAGTTCCAGGAGATACTAAGCATGTCATGTATGTATGGATAGACGCGCTTACAAACTATTTAACATCAACAGGCTTTCCGGATATAAATAATAACAGTTATAAAAAATACTGGGGAACTAAAGATAGTCCTATAGCCGTCCATGTCGTTGGCAAAGATATTCTTAGATTCCACGCAGTATATTGGCCGGCATTTTTAATGGCAGCGGATCTTCCTCTGCCTAAAAAAATAGTAGCGCACGGCTGGTGGACTATTGAAGGTGAAAAAATGTCCAAATCTATCGGCAATGTTATAGCGCCAAAAGACTTAATTGATCAGTTTGGGCTTGATCAAACTCGTTATTTTTTGATGTATGAAGTACCGTTTGGTAATGATGGTAATTTTTCCAAAGATGCTCTTATAGAAAGAATTAACGGTGATCTTGCTAACAATATTGGAAATCTGGCCCAAAGAACCTTAAGCATGATTCAGAAAAACTGCGCTGGCAAGATACCACAAAAACAAAGCATAGGCAAAAACACAAAGCAGGATGAACTAAATACAATAACTGATCAATATCTGCTTGATAGCGCTTATAGTATAATAAATAAAAATAGAGAATTATTTGAAAATTTTACATTTAATAGCGCCATCAGCAACATTACAGCTCTTGCAAACAACGCTAATGAGTTTATCAATCTTAGCGCTCCATGGTCTTTACAAAAAGAAGGAAGGCAAGCAGAAATGGAGCATGTGTTATATATCTTAGCTGAAGTTACACGTACTATAGCAATTATGCTTCAACCATTTACACCCCACTCTGCAAAAAAGATCTTATTGCAATTAGGTTATAGCGAAGATGATTTTAATAATGATATTGGCGGAATATCTTTTAAGGAACTAACTGAAGAATACGCATTGGTTCCCGGAAAACTATTACCAAAACCAGAAGGTGTCTTCCCTCGTATTATGCGAATTGAACATAATTAGCCAGGAAAAATTGCTATTAACCTATTTCCGGCAAAAAGCCGCCTGATTGCATATTCCACATATAAGCATAATGGCCATTTTGTTTTAAAAGCTCCGCGTGGGATCCATCTTCAATGATATGACCTTTATCAAACACCAATATTCTATCCATTTCACTCAATGTTGACAAACGATGGGCAATGACTATCGTGGTTCTACCTTGCATTAAAATCTTTAAACCTGCTTGAATATGTTTTTCTGTAACAGAGTCTAGAGCTGAAGTGGCTTCATCTAAAATCAGAATAGGGGCGTTTTTTAATATTGCCCTTGCTATTGCGATTCTCTGTCTTTGCCCACCAGATAATTTTACACCTCTTTCACCGACTGGCGAATCATAGGCTAAGGGCATTTGTTCTATAAATTCATGGCACTGAGCAAGCTTAGCAACTCTTACTACATCTTCATTAGTTGCGTCGATATTTCCATAGCGGATATTATCCATTATTGAGCGATGAAATAACGTTGGATCTTGAGGAATTAAAGAAATTTGCGAACATAGGCTTTCATGCCTAACCTTTGAAATATCTTGTTCGTCTATTTTTATGGTCCCAGATTCTATATCAAAAAATCTTAGCATAAGATTTACAAATGTTGTTTTACCACTACCTGAAAAACCTACTAAACCTACTTTCTGTTTTGAATTAATAGTTACATTTTTATTTTCAAATATATTATTTCCGCGCCTGTAATTAAAAGTTACATTTTCAAATTTAATTACGCCTTTAGTTATTTTAATCTCTTTTGCATCTTCAACATCTATTACGTCATGCTGCCGTTCTATTAATTTTAGCGCTTGATTACAGATTCCAACTTCCTTAAAAAAGTTGGGCAATTCA
>JBIKME010000108.1:0-4632 GCA_044359415.1 Rickettsiales bacterium
TCCAACTTTATAACTCCTACGGTGAAGAACGACGTGCCGAGGTTAAAGAATTTAGGTAATCTTATGTTTAAAGTAATTGCCATCAGAATCACCATATTAATTTTTCTATATCTCTGTTTAAACTGTACCATATGGTACATGCTTCCAAATCATACAGGCAATATATACGCATGGCCTAGATATATGTATAAGTTATTTGAATTTAAAAGTGACATTATTTTTATATGGCCTAAATATATAACTATAGAAGTTATAATAGGGTCTATTTTTATTCTTCTAATAATGTTGGCTGTTATCACGACTCCCATAGGCCGGTTTAGTAAACAGAAAGGATATGGAAACGCCAAATGGGCTACTACATCCATGATTAAGAAGTTAGGACTAAATTTTAAAGAGGGTTTATTATTAGGAGAAACAGACAGTAAATTTATTTATATGGATAAGCCACTTTCTGTATTGTTATTAGCCCCTGCCGGCTCAGGTAAAACTTCCGGTATAGTAATACCAAATCTTTTAACTATAAAAAACTCTGTAATAGTGCATGACCCTAAAGGAGAAATCTACAATAAAACCTCCCATGCACGTGAAAAGTTTTCTAAGGTCTTTTTGTTTGATCCTATATCATTAGACAGTAGTAAATATAATGTTTTTGCAAAGAGTTCTTTACCAAAACGAGAAGAAGACTTACATGCATATGTTAGCAACATTGCCTCGATTCTTTATAAAAAACCAAAAGGCGATGATTTTTGGGTTAGCCAAGCCATAACTGCATTTTGTTTTTTTGCCGAATGGCTAATATGGAAAGATGATTCAACATCATTTTCTGAAATTAGAAAAACTATTTTAAGCCCGCACAATCTAAAATTAAAGATTATAGAGATGATTGCAGATGAAGATTTGTATTCAAATCCTCAAATTGGAGAACACCTAAATTTGTTAGGAAAGTCAGTATTAGTAAATGCCGATAATGAAAAACAATTTGCTGGCGTTATTGCAACCTTACAACAAGGTTTAGAAATATTTTCTGATAGTACTGTTGCTCAAGTGACATCTGGAGAAAGTGACTTTTCTTCTGAGGCTCTTAGAGAATCTTCCACTTCTTTATATATTAAAATTAGGGATATCGATAAAGATAGATTAGCGCCTTTAGTATCAATGATCGTAGATTCTATAGTGAGACATTTAATATCGGATTTGCCAAAGAAGGGTGATCAAAGAGTAACTTTATTCTTTGATGAATTTGTACGCTTAGGTGAGATAAAGTCTATAATAGAATTGCCATCAATCAGTCGTGGTTATAATGTAAATACCTTTTTCATTGCACAAGATTATAGTCAAATATCTAAGGTTTATTCAAAAGAAGATGTAGAAATTCTTCAAACTAACACTGCATATAAAATAGTTCTGAGACAAAACAATATGAATACAGCTGAAGAGCTTTCTAAGCTAATTGGTAATGAGACAAGAGTTAGAACATCATCTAGTAAAAATAAAAACACAAAAGACATTATGAATGCTTCACATGGAGAGTCCAAGTCAAAAGAGGGTACCCCTCTTATCTCAGGCCAAGAAATAAACTCATTGCCTAATGGAGAAGGATTAATATTAGCAGAAGGTTCTTATCATACTCCTATAAAAATGAAGTTGCCTTATTATTTTAAACATTCAAAACTAAAAAGGATGAGTAATGATGCGTAAATATATATTCTTAGTATTTATAATTATATGGGACATTTCATTTGCTAATGAAGAGGCAAAAGTAAATAAATTAGTAGATGCCCATAATCTGGTAGATCCAGCACTTTATGAGATTGTAAGCCCTACCAATGGAAATGTCATTTATGTTTATAAAGACAGGGCAGGGAATGTTGAAATGCAAGTTGTAGGTGAGAGCGTTAAAACTCAAATTTCTGAAAAACAATAAAGGTCTGATTCTGCAATGAAAACCTCTATATAAAAAGTTCAAGAGTGAATTATAAAAGTATATGAGTATTTTCTTAATTTTAAATTTAATTAAGGATTGATTGCAACATTATTTAGTCCCAGTAAGAGCTGGTGAGGATTAAGTATAACCTTATTTTACCTGCAAACCTATACGAATGCGGAACCACCTTATTATTTTAGAAGAAATTATAAATTGAAAAGAGTCAGCAAAAATAACTAAGTTATATTTGCAAAAGTATTATCCAAATTACATCAATCCATATATTCACTTTTATTTTTTTGCTAAGTGGCTTTGCCCCTCACGCCTGCAAGGGTAAAGTCAAGCTATTCCCAAAAACACTATTATTTTCCCTTGGCCATAAATGTCCATTCCTCGCGAAACAAAATAAAATTGTTTTTGCCCTTGCACTTGTTACCCCCACACTTCGCCAGTGGGACAGAAGTTATAAATTTTTTATAACTTTCAATTAAATTATTAAGAGGTCAAAAATGCAATTATTTACTAAAAAACAAATCAGTCAGTTGCTTAAGAATGGCGCAAATAGTGGTAATGATCACAAGCCGGTTGTTAAACTATTTACTCCAGATGCAAATTGTACATGGTTAATTACAGAAATTGATCCTGATCAACCTGATTTGGCATTTGGTTTATGTGATTTAGGCATGGGATTTCCGGAGCTTGGATATATTTCTTTAACGGAGATAAAAGCATTGAGGGGATATCTTGGTCTTCCTGTTGAGAGAGATCAATCATTTGAAGGTAAATATCCAATATCTGTTTATGCACGGGCTGCAAGCTATAATCAGTCTATTACAGAGAATACTATCTTACTGGACCAAAAAATAAATGAGAAGCACAAAAACATAAATTAGTTTTTTCAGCTACAATAAAAATCGGTCATAACCGCTTTGAACTATTAAATTATCATACCACCGGTTTTACCGGTGGTATGATAATATCGGATTTGCGTATTTCACCTGTCTGATAAAACTGTCGGATCATCTTAATATAATCCAGAAAATCTTTATTCTCTTCTGTTAGCCTATTTGCGGTATTCCAATCAATTTCATCACGCTCTTTTGCTGGAATCATGATTTGACTTTCAGAAGGGTTTTCAGCATCAAGCCTTATAAAACCAATCCCATGCAAACTGGAGAGCATGCGGAGTTCTTTCAATGTATTAGAACCTTCAATTTCGCTGGCAACCAAATATCCAAAGTTTGCCCACGAGGAGTTGCTTACTGTTTGGAAAAAAACTTCTCGTATATTGGATCGATTGATTAGAATTTTAACCTCAAACGACCAAAGTTTCGTTTTTTTATTAGCATATTGTTTTACACATTCTTTGATTTCTAAATGCCACTCTGAGCTGAGATCTTCAACACCTACTAAATCCGGGTAAAGCCATTTATTGCCGCCTGAACCACAAGAATTACGTGAACGCTTTTCATCAATCCGTTTGCTAATTATCTCAAGCTCTGACAAAAGAAATTGTGCGAGGATAGGGTAAAGGTCATCCTCCCTTAGATTATTACCTTTTATTTTTGAAACAGTAGAATCCTTATGACTTTCAGCACGATTAATTTCTGCATTATCAGTTGAAACAGTAAAGTAATATTTGCGAGGTCGACCTTCAGTTATTTTAACCTGGCGGTAGCTTTTCTGTAAGCGTGGTCTGCTTGATCCAATTTCAGCAACAATTTGTTGTAACAACGCTGTTTTGTTATCGATAGGGTTAACAGTAGCTTTTGAACGTTTTTGCTTTTGAATACATTCATCTGGATAGGTTTCCAATATCCAACTAGCAATTTCCCGTGCAGTAAATTTTTGTTCTTGGCGCTGATGTAAAAATTCAGCGACAATATTTATCAATTTTAGCGTCATGACTAAATCCATTATTTTCATTACAATTAATCATATCACCACTACTTGAAAAGACAATAAAAGAAGAAACAATCAGACATATCGGCAAAGATATCAACTGACAGCTTATGACTCCTGCCAAGGCGCCTGTTTTCATTAACCAGTTCTACTTCTTTATAAAAAATTTATTATATACTTATTTAAATAATGTAATAATAGTATACTATATAAGTATTGCTATAATAATAAAGTGGGGAAACATAAGCAAAGCATCTACTAAACCGCAGGAAGAGCAGAAAGCATTGTGTCTTGCAATAGAAAATAATCAGTATAATGAGGTATTATCTTTACTACAGAAAGGAGTCAGTCCAGACACTTACTATGAAGAAGAGGGGGTTAGAATGACGGCATTGCATCTTGCGGTGTTCCAAGGCTTCCATAGTATCACAAAGCTATTGCTAACATATAAGGCAAATCAAGATTTGCTAAATGATGAGGAATCGAGTCCATTAGAAACTGCAGTGATAAACTTAAATTTTATCACTACATTTGCTAATGACAGAGCAAGAAAAAACGCAGCATTTGCCATAGTTCAACTTCTACTTGATGACCAATCAAGAGCATATTCGCCAGTGGATGATGTATCTGCTCATGAAACAAATGCATCTAAAATAATTAGATGTGCAGATAATATAGTTACTTATCATAAAAATGAATGTGAGTTAGATACTGCTCAAATACATCAACTGGTATTGCGTAAATGTCAACAAATACGAAAGTTAGGCAAAGTCTCTGTAAAACAATTCATTCGAGCAGTAAATAAA
>JBIKME010000092.1:0-5105 GCA_044359415.1 Rickettsiales bacterium
ATATACTATCTAACAAGCTGTTAAAACAAGAAAAGCTTTTTGAACTTTCACCGGCGGCTATTTTAACAACATCAATTCTAGCTTTGTTAAGGGCACATTTAATAGTGGATATGTAGCTCTCTGGGATATTATTATCTGTTATAATGACAAAATGATTAGCAGAAGTGGCCGCAGATATATATACTCCGGCTGATTCTAAAACCGCAGAACCTATTATTATATCATAGGTTCTCTTACCCATTTGCACCGTTACTTTATCAGCTATAGTCACTTAATCCCTCTATTATTTTTTCTACTACTAACTGATGTTCACCGTTAGTGCTGTCGACTATTATATCTGCCTCTTCGTATATATGACAACGCTTATCCATTAATTCTTTAAGTAACTGCGCTTTGTCGCCATTTTCTAATAAAGGCCGATTATTTCTTCTCGAAACTCTTTCAATCAATATATCAAAGTCAGCCCTTATATATACTGATATACCAAGTTTCTTTATTAACTTCCTAACCGAATCATTTATAAAAGCTCCACCTCCGGTAGCTAAAATGCATATTCTTGAGTTTAATATATCATTTATTGTTTCTTGCTCAATCCGTCTAAAACAGGCTTCCCCTTGATTTTCAAAAATTTGAGTAATTGTCATTTTCTGACTTTTCTCTATTTCGCAATCAAGATCTATAAAAGGTATTTCAAGATCCATAGCCAATCTATAACCAACAGCACTTTTGCCACAACCCATCATACCTACTAAAACTACAGATCTTTTCAAATTTAAATTCATCTTTAACCTATCATTTTTACCCTACTATCAAAATCTTTGATATTGCTGATTATCATTAAAACAAGTATAAAGAAAATATAAAAAAATATAACTAAAAAAATAAGTATATAATATGAACTCTAAATTTACTTTCTTGATATTAATCGTTATCGCCTTAGGATTAGTTACATTTTTAACTAGAGATATCGAACCTAATAAAAATCAAATAAGCAAAACAATAAATTATGAAAGCTTCTCAAACTAACATTCCAATTAATATTATATATATATTTATATTTTCTTTCTTCTTTGCGCTGTTGCTACAAAGCTCTTCCGCTTTATCTGAAGCTACAATAAAAACCTCGGATATAAGTGAAATATCACTCGATGAAATAGGAATCTTAAATAGTAAAAACGGTGGATTATCTTCGGATATATGGATTAATAGCAGATATAAATTTATAGAATCTTTACTTACAAAAATCTCTAATGATGCATCATCGCATATGTCATCGGCTACGATTAAAGACTTGCGTTATAAAACCCTTCTTACCGGCGCCACCCCTCCTACTTTAGAGAATCCGGGGGGAGAATCTTTATTAATCATACGCTTAAACACCCTAGCTTCATTAGGTTACCATTCTGATATAGAAAAAATTATAAAATTAGTACCGACAATTAAAATAGACGAAAGAATAAATACGATTAAAGTTGCTTCTTATTTTATTGGCGAAGAATATAAAGAGGCTTGTAAAGAGGTTGAGAATTTCATAACAATATACAAATCGGTATTTTGGCGTGAATCAGATATTATATGCAACGCATATAATAGAAATGACAATAAATTAAATTTTAATTTATTATTACTTAGCGAAGACGGTTATAAAATATCTGCCAACCTTCAAACCGCTATTGAATCTTTTAAAAAAGGTGACAAATTCCAAGGTTCCATAGAATGGTCTAATATTTTAAAAAATACCAGTTTAAAGAATCAACTTGTCGTTAGCAAATTTCCCGAAGCTGTGGATTTAAAAAAAACCGTTATAAATAAAAATTTAATTAATGAGTGGCACGATAAAAATAAAAATTTAAAAGATGCCCTGTTAGTTGAAAAACTTGCTCAACTATATGCTAAAATAGATGCCGCAGGAGATACTGTACCACTATTTTATTGGCAGGATCTGATTTTATATGCAATGTCCAATAATATAAAATTACCTGAACTAGCAGTTTATAAATCTATTAAAGGCGGCAATAAAGGTGAAGTTATTTTACTTTCAATTTTGTGCATGGGAAACAATCAGAAAGGCAAAATATCTGATTTCTTATTAATTCAGATTATAGAATCACTAAATAAAACAGGACTAAAAGAAGAAGCAAAAAAATTAGCTGAAGAAATGATTCCTGAATAAAGAAATGCAAAACCAATATATAGAATCTTTTCTGGAGATGATGCAAGCTGAAAAAGGCGCCTCGGTAAATACTATAGAATCCTATAATCGCGATCTAAGTGAACTGAATAGCTTCTTAAAATTACGCAGCGTTAATATTGAAGACGCCGTAACGTCTGATATCAGAGATTTTTTTAACAATTTAAGTGACTTGAATCATTCGTCTAGTACTATCGCTCGCAAACTTTCCTGTATAAAACAACTCTATAAATTCTTATGTAGCGAAGATATGTTATCCGAAAATCCTGCCATGGTTATAGAGGCTCCCAAGCAGAGCCATAAGTTACCTAAATATTTATCAACAGATGAAGTAAATCAGCTGCTGCAAACATCATCTTACGATAAAACAGCAGAAGGCATACGTCTGCATGCTTTATTACAAACATTATATGCATCTGGCATGCGCGTCACGGAACTTGTAAGTTTAAAACTCTCTAACCTGCAGATGGTAAAAAAGGATAATAAAACAACACTTAGGAATTTTCTGATTATTAATGGCAAAGGCAACAAAGAACGCGTCGTTCCTCTTAATCCCACTTCAATACAGGCGCTTGAAGAATATCTTTCTATCCGGGATATATTTTTAGGTCATGAAGAAAATAACCGTTTATTTGCCTCTACAACAAAAAACCGTAAAGCATCTTTCTTAACAAGGCAAAGATTGCATCAGTTATTAAAAGAATTAGCGCTTAAAGCTAATATTGACCCTAAAAAGGTATCACCGCATATCGTTAGACATTCTTTTGCCAGCCACCTGTTACATGGCGGCGCTGATTTAAGGATAGTACAGGAATTATTAGGACATAGTGATATTTCAACAACGCAAATCTATACTCATATTTTAAATAAGAGAATGAAGGATTTAGTAGAGCAGCACCACCCATTGGTAAATATTTAAGAATTAAATATTTACGCACTAAATGCTAAAACTTTAAATAAACGACCCATTTTATCTTCATCAATTAGTCTGGATACAGCTATATTTATATCAGATATCTGTTCCATATTAGCATTTCTAAGTAGCATATCACGTCTTTGTATTATACCCATTGATAACAAAAAATCTCTTTGAGTTATAATATTACTCACTTTAACACCCTGTTCTTTGGCTGCACTATATAAAGCCATAAAATCAACATGAGATGTCATATCTGCCTTACCTATATCTTGTAGTACAGAATGGTATTTATGATTCTTTACAGCTTGAAGAGTATCTTTATATCCATAATAATCATAACCATAATCTATAAAAAGGGCAGCACCTCCTTCATTCTTGATTTTTGCAGATATATATCTGATGATACTGATTGCACTTTGACCTAATTCTAATATTGCCCCCTCCGGTGCTTCTTTGTGAAAATTGTCCACCTCCTCTGAAAACTTTACTTTTTCACCTAAACAAAACTCCAGAACGTCGTTGTTTTTTCTTACCATACGTTCATACCAGGCAGAATTATGCTTTACATACTGACTTATTGGCAATGCGTCTAGAAATTCATTAGCCACTATAATTGTACATGATTTGGGTAATTGATTGATATCATTAATCCATTTTATTTTATCTGTATAATTTTTCAGAGTATTTTTTTGGACATTTTTAAGACGTTCACTAATTTCAACCATGTATATTTCTAAATTTTCATGAAACCCTGCAACATTTTTAGTTCCCCTTAAAATGTCATTCATTAAAGTACCTTTACCTGGTCCTATTTCTACTAGATTTATCTTGGGGCTACCAATATCACGCCAGACAGATGCGCACCAGATTCCAATTAACTCACCAAAAATCTGACTGATTTCCGGTGCTGTTATAAAGTCTCCGTTTTTACCAAACGGCTCTTTATTATTGTAATAACTTACTATAGCTTCACTCATTAATTGAGCTACGGTTATACTGCAGTTATTTTGCAACAAAGATTCTATTTTATTTATTGACATTAATGCGTCCGATTGCAAATAGTATAACTATAATACCAACGGCAAGCATAGGATAAGACAATAACTGTCCTGTAGTTACTTGGTCAAATAAGAATCCTATATGCTGATCTGGTTCACGATAATTTTCAACGATAATTCTACAAATTGCATAGCCTGAAATAAATATTCCCGTTAGCACGCCATTTACTTTTCTAACGCCTGTAAATCTAAATAGTACAAACAACAATATGAAGAGCAGCATCCCTTCTAACATAGCTTCATATAGCTGACTTGGGTGTCGTGGCATATCCCCGGCTGAAGGAAATATCATTCCCCAGCTAACATCAGTTACTCTACCGTATAATTCACCATTAATAAAATTAGCTATTCTACCAAAGAATAAACCTATAGGAGCGGCGCAAGAAAGAATATCGGCAAAAGCGCCTATATTAATGTTATTTTTCTTACAATAAATATAACCGGCTAAAACAACTCCTAAAAACCCCCCATGAAATGACATACCACCCTGCCAAATCATCAAAGCTTCCATTGGATTAAATATATAATATTCAAAATTATAAAATATTACATAACCTAAGCGACCTCCTAAAATTATGCCTGCTATTGCCATAACTATAAAATTATCATATATCTTAGATTTCGTAGTTTTATTTAAATTATTCAGATAATCCGCATAATAGGAGCCTAGCAATATAGCTGCCACGTAAGCTAATGCGTACCAACGAATCGCAATAGGACCAATTTCTAATAACACCGGATCAATATTTGGATAATTTATCATAGTAATTTACAATTTTAAGGTATCTTATATAATCTTTACAATTAATAGTATAATGAATAATTAAAATGAATAAAGATAATAAATTTTTTGAAGATTTAACCAAGTTATTTGGCTCTGCTATGGATACCGCTTTTAACTCCGCCGCGGATATGAAAGCAAATTTTGATGCTATGA
>JBIKME010000093.1:0-5085 GCA_044359415.1 Rickettsiales bacterium
TATCAAATATTAAACTCTGCAGCTACAACAGTATTTTCGGATACTATTTTCGTTTTTTTACATAAATCTTCTAATTTAATTGCCCTTAGCATCTTGAGAGTATTGTCATTTATCTGCTGATAAAGAGGTATAATTACAGCTTTTTGCAACTGACTCTTTTTTGCCTTATCACCATAAATTTCAGGGGCCACAAAAGCTCTGTAAATCTCTTCTATGGTTAATTTTCTTTTCTCTTTAACCAGTGTATAACCACCTTTTGGGCCCTTAGTCCCTTTTAAAATATTATGTTTTACTAAATTTTTTAACACTGGCTCCAAATGACGCGGTAAAACAGATTGCTTACTACATATCTCATTACTGCTTACAGGATCAGAACCCGGGTGAAGGGCAATATAAACGACAACTTCCAATGCTTCATAAAATTTCATCATGATTATAATGCTTGTTTTAACCCTGTTGAACCGAATCCACCCTCACCTCTTACAGTCTCAGATAATTCATCTACAACCGTTAAATTTGCTTTAGTATAAGAAGATATAATCATTTGCGCTATTCTCATACCTGATGAAACGACAAAATCCTCATCTGAATGATTAATTAAAATCACCCCTATCTCACCTCGATAATCCGCATCAATGGTGCCCGGAGCATTAAGTACGGTAATGCCGTTTTTATAGGCCAAACCAGATCTTGGACGAATTTGCGCCTCGTAACCATCCGGCAGAGCTATGGCAATTCCGGTTTTTATTAAAACCCTTTTACCTGGCTTTATTATTATATCTTCTGAAATTGCAGCCTGCAGATCTATTCCGGCACTATTTGAGGTAGCATATGAAGGAATATCCAAACCGTTGGAATTTTGAAGCCTTTTAATTTTTATATCCATATTTTTCTCCATATAAAATTATTATATATAAACTTTTTTTATTTTTTATAGCCTTTAATCTGATACTTATCAAATACCTACTTACAAAACTCCATTTATTAATCTATTTAACTAATTATTAACCTTATTGCGATAATCTTTTTATATGGATAGAAGCAGAAATATAAATTTCACACTCACAATCTCAGGCACCTTTTTAGGTAACTGCATAACTTGCATAACTACTTGTCTAGGAGTTTGTTTAGTTATTTTTTTAAGCACGATAAACAACACTGCTAAAGCCGGCGAAGAAGAAAAAAAAATTACTCATTTTACAAGCGGAACGGGTTTTTATATAAGCGGTAATTATATAGTTACCAATGATCATGTTGTAAAGGATTGTAAATACATAAAAGTCAGGGGCGCGACAAAATCAAGTCACGCAACAGTAATATCAAGGGACTCCGTCAATGATTTGGCTCTTTTAACATCACCCGTAACTCCGACAAGATATGCAATGTTTAGGGACGACAATATTCCGGTAAAAATAGGGGAGACTGTAACCGTAATGGGCTACCCTCTGGAATATGGCATAAAAGGTGACTATCTGATTAAAAATGCCATAATTACTGATACAGAGGATATATATGAAGGAATTAAGCGTTTGCAATTTACCGACTCTGTCGAAAAAGGTAATAGTGGCGGCCCTTTATTAGACAGTAAAGGTAATGTTATAGGTGTTGTAGTAGGTAAAATGAGCTTTTATTTAGCAGATTCCGACATGTCAAATATATATACAAAACCTGTTAAAACTTCAAGTATGGCAATAAATCTCGAGCATCTTCGTAATTTTTTGGATAAACAAAATATAATGTATCATACAAGCAATATACCAGCCGAATATGAAGATCCATATATAGAACAAAAAGCCAAACAATATATTGTTAACGTCCATTGCGTAAAGGACGTTAAGTAAAACTTCTTCAAATGTTTATGCGATATTGTTAAAGTGAAGTTTATAAAAGTTATAACTTACAAATTTTTAGCAACCATATTTTTTCATTTTCATCAAGATAAGAAGATAAATCACTTATAACTTTTTTATTATATGATTTTATCCACTCCAGCTCAAAATCGGTCATCATATCTCTTTGAATTAAATTATTATCAAAAGCTACTCTGGTTATTGTATCAAAGCCAAGATAACCTTTTGCGACATCTTCCCTACTTACTACTACAACAAGATTTTCAATTCTAATGCCATATGAGTCTTTTTTATAATATCCCGGCTCATTTGAGATTACCATACCAACTTGCAAAGCAATATCATTTGGCATTTTAGAAATACGCTGCGGACCTTCATGTACATTTAAAAAACAGCCTACACCGTGGCCGGTACCATGATCATAGTCAAGGCCTGATTGCCACAAATACTGCCTTGCCAAAATATCTAACTGACTGCCCGTTGTCCCCTTAGGGAATATAGCGCTAGCTAACGCTATATGACCTTTTAGAACCCTTGTATAATTTTGTCTTTGCTCTTTTGTGGCCTTCCCTATAGCTATGGTTCTGGTTACATCAGTTGTACCGTTATAATATTGTCCGCCGGAATCGAGTAAAAACAATCCATTTGGCTTAATTGCCTTATTACTGGACTCTTCTGCCCTGTAATGGATAATAGCTCCATTTTGCGCAAATCCTGCTATGGTATCAAAACTCATAGTTTTAAAATCTTTTGATTCAGATCTGAAAGCCAACAATTTATCTGCGGCCGACATTTCAGTAATATTTTGTTTTGCAATATTATTATTCAGCCAATAAAGAAATTTAGTTAGTGCCGCTCCGTCTATTATATGGGCTTGTTTTATACCTTGTATTTCTTTTTTGTTTTTACAAGCTTTTGGCAGCAAACATGGATCAGCACTTTTTATAGCATTTTCTGTTTTTATGATATCAAAAAAAGCATAGGATGCCATTTGTGGATCAATTAATAACCTGACGTTAAAATTTCTTAGAAAATCATATATATTTATATCTGATATTATCTCAACATGATCCGCAAAATAACTTAGTATTTTGTTATCAATTCTTTTTTTGTCGATAAATAACTTAACGACAGCTTCTTTTGTAACTATTGCGTTTGCTAGAATAATAGGACTGGTAGAAATATCGTCGGATCTTATATTAAGTAACCAGCATATCGAATCAGGTGAAGTTATGACACACGCATCGGCATTTTTTTCTTGTAATGTATTTACAACCGTTTTTATCTTGTCGGTAAAATTTTCACCCGTATATTTATCGGCAAGCTTATATATGCAATTTGTTGGAAATTCCGGCCTATCCTTCCAGATTAAATCCACCAGATTATAATCAATAATACTTATCTTAGATGTATCTAAATAGGCTTTTGCGTTATGATAGCTATGTAATTTAGGATCAATTACTATTTCTTTAATAAGGCTGTTATTTTTAATCCAATCATAAGGCTTTAAATCCGATATGTTATATTTTTCGTAATCCGAGGATAATTGTTTATCGGCTTGCAGTATGTAGCGACCATCTGTAAAAAAAGCCGCCTGTTTTTGTGTAATCACAGCAACTCCGGCAGAGCCTGAAAAACCTGTAAGCCACTCCAATCTTCGAGCGTGCGGAGGACAGTATTCACTTAAAAACTCATCATTAGATGGAATAACAGTCCCATAAATATCTTTTACTTTTAGTATCTTACGAAACTCTTTTAACTTAACAGAACAACAATGCATATTATCAAGCATACCATAATAAATTTAGCTATTAATTACTAATATAATTACTAACATAATATCGTATCCATTAATATAAAATATTTTGTATTGAATTTTTGTATTATATTTTTCCTGGCAAATTTTGTAATAAAACTTGTAAGAAATTTTATTTTAATATAAAACCTAACTTGGAGGTCGGTTATGGGCAGATTACCTACTGAACCTGGTCAGGTCAGAAATGAAGCAGCCACAAGAAGGATTTATCTGGGTTGTATCCGGTCTCTATTTTATTAAAGCGCGTTTTAAATTCTAATCTTAAATGCTAATCGGATCAAAATTGAATAATCAAAAGTCAACAAAACAAAAACCAGCTGAGTATAAAGTTTTAGCCACGAAATACCGTCCGGATAACTTTGACGACTTAATAGGACAGGATGTACTGGTAAGAACCATATCAAACGCTATCCAATCAAATCGTATAGCTAACGCTTTTGTACTAACAGGTATTAGAGGCGTAGGAAAAACAACTACCGCGCGTATCATTGCTCGCTCTTTAAACTGCGTCGGTAAAGACGGCACTGGCGGGGCAACTATTACACCTTGCAACATATGCAACAACTGCGTGTCTATTAAAGAAGATCGTCATCCTGATGTCATAGAAATTGACGCTGCCAGTCACACCGGCATTGACGATATTAGGGAGATTATAGAAAACTCCAGATATTTACCGACATCAGCCAGATATAAGATATATATTATTGATGAGGTTCACATGTTATCTAAACAAGCTTTTAATGGCTTGTTAAAAACACTGGAAGAACCTCCTCCACATGTAAAGTTTATTTTTGCAACCACAGAGATACGCAAGATTCCAGTAACCATATTATCTCGCTGTCAGCGTTTTGACTTACGCAGAATAGATATTGAGCTTCTATCTCAATTTTTATCAAAAACAGCAGATAAAGAACAAATAGAGATAGAAGAAGATGCTATTTCATTAATCGCCCACGCATCTGAAGGATCCGTACGTGACTCACTATCCTTGTTAGATCAAGCAATCTCTCACGCAGACTCTAAGGTAACCGGAAAAATGGTTCAACAGATGCTAGGACTAGCTGATAAAAGCAAAATCATCGAGATATTTGACTTTATTGCACAGGGAAAAATAGCAGAAGCACTTAATAGTTTTAAGGAGCTATATGACGCAAGTGCAGATCCTATATTGATAATTCAGGATTTACTTGAATTTACATATCTTGTAACAAAATTAAAAATCATACCTAATTTATCTCTGTCAGGCTTGGCTTGTGAATCAGAAGTAACCAGAGCAAAGGATATCGCACAGAATTTATCTATCTCATATTTAACCAGATGCTGGCAAATGCTGCTTAAGGGATTAAATGAGGCAAAAACAGCTCCAAATAGCTACAATGCGACGGAGATGATTCTAATTAGGCTTGCCCATCTATCCGA
>JBIKME010000112.1:0-4522 GCA_044359415.1 Rickettsiales bacterium
CTGTATTTGGAATATTTAATATACCTGCCAGTATCGTTTTGATTCCTAACCAAGAAGACATTGCAGGAATAATACATTTTTTCCTTGCTTTGTTACTTATTTTTATGTCTATAGTACATGGACTGGCAGCTTTTAAACACCATCTGATAGATAAAGATAATACGTTAAAGCGCATGCTGGGTAAAAGTTGATCTTAAGGAGTCTACTATGAAAAAAGCATTATTTTTAGCATTATTTTTAGCATTTATTTTTCCAAATTCTTCATTTGCAGAAAAATATAAAATTGATATTGAAGGTTCGCATGCCTTTATTCAATTTAGGGTGAAGCATTTGGGCTATAGCTGGCTATACGGACGCTTTAATAAATTTGACGGCTCATTTAACATAGACAAAGATAACTTAAGCAAGTCATCTATTGAGCTTACCATTGATCCTGCAAGTGTCGATAGTAACCATGCAGAAAGAGATAAACATTTAAAAGGCGAAGACTTTTTATATGTAAGTGAATACCCGCAAGCTAGCTTCAAAAGCACATCAGTAAAAATAATGCCTGAAAATAGTGCTATAATTACAGGTGATCTAACTTTGCGCGGAGTGACAAAATCAGTAGATATTAAGGTAAATCTAGTAGGAGAAGGCAAAGATCCTTGGGGTGGCTATAGAATGGGTTTTGAAGGTAGTACTAGCTTTGCTTTAAAAGATTTTGGTATTAATAAAGATCTGGGCCCATTGTCAACTAATGTTGAAATGTTGTTATCTATTGAAGGGATTAGGTTGTAAACTAGTTTTTATACCCATCTATAATTGACTTATATAAATATATCAAAGGTGAAAGTTTCTCATCCGGTATTTTATCTTCATTGTGAGATAGTCTTTTTATTTCATCGATGAGATTCTTTCCTTTTGGTCTGTTATCGTAAGTGGAAGAGGAACTGATATATCGTATCGCATGCTGTAGTTTGTCATTTAGCTCATCTTCTGTAAGATCTCTTGCTATATTAAGTAAGCTCGAATAATCATCACTTATACTAGCTAGGTTGCCTTTGTAAACAGTAAATTTTGTATCTATTACAATGGCATTTCTAAAATCAGCACCTTTGATATGTGACCATCTTACATCTGCATTGGTTAGATCGGCATACCTTAAATCAGCTCCTGTTAGGTCTGTTTCGCTTAGATTGGCACCCGAAAGATTGCTGTGAATTAAGGTGGCTCCTCTAAAGATGGCCCCTGTTAAGTCTGCTCCTGTTAAGTTTAGCCTTTCAAGATTAGCTTCTGTAAGATCTGCGCCTCTTAAATTAAATGGTTGACTTGCAATAATTGAATTGGCGTAGCAGATGGTTTTATTTAAACTTAAAGTCTCTCTCTTTTCTACTGCTGTTATTGAAGGAATAGAAAGGGTAACTCTAAGCGCTCTATTTACAGCTGTGGATGCCGCGTGAATTATTTCATCATTGCTAAGATAGTTAGGATTGCGGTTATGCTCGGATATAATATCTTTAAAAGCCTCAGAGATTGTTTTTTTATCATATGAGTTTAGACCTAATAACAATTGTAATGCTTCATTTGCATTATTGGCCTTATCTTCCATATTTTATTCTCATTAAACTACCGACATATTATAACAATTATAACATGCAGTACGTTCTGTTGCAAGTAATTGCAAGCGCAATTCTACTGGTGCTTCCATCTCAGCAATTGGTCTTAAACTCATAAAGTCAGCGTTTTTTATCAGTAAGATTAAACGCCTTACATATGAATAGGCTTAAAGTAGGTAGCAAGCGCAGCTTCCTTAAGAGCTTCATTTAGATCCGGATGCGAGTGACATATACGAGCAATATCCTCTGATGACGCTCTGTAAGCCATAGCAACTGAAGCTTCACCTATTAAAGTTCCAGCCTGCGGTCCAATTATATGTACACCTAAAACTTCATCAGTATCTTTATCTGCTAAGATTTTTACAAAACCGTCAGTTTCATCAACGGTGCGAGCCCGACTATTTGCTAAGAATGGAAACTTGCCCTTCTTGTAAGCAACAGATGATGCTTTTAATTGCTCTTCTGTCTTTCCAATCATAGCAATTTCAGGGTGGGTATATACCACGCTTGGAACCAGATCATAATTCACATGCCCTGCTTGCCCTACCATAATTTCAACCGCCGCAATGCCGTCTTCCTCCGCCTTGTGAGCTAACATTGGTCCGGCTATTACGTCACCAATTGCATAAATACCGCTGATGTTAGTTTGAAAATGAGCATCAGTTATTATGCGTCCGCGATCATCTAACTTTACTCCGGCCTCTTTTAAGCCAAGACCTGTTGTGTATGGTTTTCGTCCGATTGCCACAAGTAAAATATCAGATGAAATAGTTTCAGTATTGCCGTCATTTACCGACTGAATCGTAATTTCAACGCCCTTTGAATTTGCTTTAGCTGAAGTTACTTTCGTTCCAAGTTTGAAATTTATCCCTTGTTTTTCTAAAGTGTTCTGGAATGTCTTACTAACTTCATCATCCATTGGAGGTAAAATTTTATCTAAATACTCTATTACCGTAACTTCTGAGCCAAGTCGTCTCCATACCGAGCCTAATTCAAGACCAACAACTCCAGCACCTATCACAACTAATTTTTTAGGCACATAAGTCAGATGTATAGCCTGATCAGAAGTAATGATTTTCTTCCCATCTGTTTCAATGCCAGGAAGTCCAGCTGGTTCTGATCCGGTAGCTATTAGAATATTTTTAGTCTTAATTACTTCAATTTTACTATCTTCTAAAGTTACAGATACTTCGCCCTGTTTATTTATAGCGCCTAAGCCTTTTAAATAAGTCACTTTATTTTTGGCAAATAAACCCTCTATGCCCTTAGTTAGACCTTTGACAATATCATCCTTATGTTTTTGCATTGATGCAACGTCTAACGATAGTCCGCTTACCTTAATGCCGTGATTGCTAAAACTATGAGACGCCTGTTCGTAAAGATGAGAAGAATTAAGTAGCGCTTTTGAAGGTATGCAACCTACGTTCAAACATGTCCCACCTAAAGCCCCACGTTTTTCTACGCAAGCAACTTTTAGCCCTAGTTGCGCAGCTTTAATAGCTGCAACATAACCACCAGGTCCACCACCGATTACTACCAAATCAAATTCTGACATTTATTATTCCCATGTTTTTTAATTATATCTTTAACTGTTCTGCTTCTTTTTACTATTTTTTTTCCATTTATAAAGTCCATATAAGCTAATTGCTATCCAGCATGTCTCTATTATCACCGATGGTAAGTTCCAAAAGCGCATTAATGAGAAAAAAATCATGATAGATCCAACCAGGTTGCAAAGAGAGTAAGCAAGACCATTCGATAAGATTTTATCTGTCTGCAATAACCAATAAGCAATCAATATAAGAAATACTCCACAGGTTCCAACAACATTAACCAATAAATCTATTTCTATATTCGGCACTTTAAACTTTCCCGACTAAACTTTTCAGATATTCCAATGGATTAAATATCCAGTAATAAACGACGAGGATCTTCAATGGCTTCCTTAATTTTGATCAAGAAAGTTACCGCCTCTTTGCCATCAATAATTCTATGATCATAAGAAAGAGCTATATACATCATCTGACGAATCTTCATCTCACCATTTATTACCATGACACGTTCCTGAATTTTATGCAAACCAAGAATTCCGCTTTGCGGCGGGTTAATAATAGGAGTAGAAAGAAGAGAGCCATACACGCCACCATTAGAAATAGTAAATGTACCGCCTGTCATGTCTTCCATAGTAAGCTTGCCGTCACGCGCCTTTTTACCAAGAGTTACAATTTCAGTTTCAATCTCTGCAAAAGACATTTTATCAGCATTTCTTACTACCGGTACTACCAGACCTTGTGGTGTACCGACAGCAACAGAGATATCATAATGATTCTTATAAACAATTTCTTCACCCTGAATTTCAGCATTGACTGCCGGTAATTCTTTTAAGGCAGAGATCGCCGCTTTAGTAAAGAATGACATAAAACCGAGTTTGGCATCATATTTTTTAAGGAAGATGTCTTTATATTCATTACGAAGTGCAATAATATTAGTCATATCTACTTCGTTAAAAGTAGTTAAAATTGCGGCAGTATTTTGAGAGTCCTTTAAACGTTGTGCAATTTTCTGACGTAGCTTTGTCATGCGAACACGTTCTTCTCGGGGTTCTTTAGTTGTAGGAACAGATGGTGCCGATTTGCTAATAGCTGAAAGAACATCATTCTTTGTAATACGACCGTCTTTGCCGGTTCCTGATTTTAAAGTTAAATTATTCTCGGTAGCTATTTTTTGTGCGGCAGGAGATAATATCGCACGTTCATCGGTATTGCTTGCAGCTTTGGTAGCAGGTAATATTTTTGTCACCTCAGCCTTCTCTGATTGTTTTGTAGCGGAGGTATCGATAGATCCTATTATGGACCCTACTTTTACCGTATCTCCCTGTAAAGCATTTTGTTCTTTTAAGATTCCTGCAGAAGGAGCGTTCACTT
>JBIKME010000094.1:0-5000 GCA_044359415.1 Rickettsiales bacterium
ATTTACAAAAAGACTTTAAAGTTTTGCTTAATGAGTTGCAAAAAAAAATAAGCTATCCTTATTCGATTGGATATGTCGAGGGTGATTCTAAAATTGAGGTGGATATACAGTTAGCTAAGGGTACGTTACATATAATAACATCAAAAAAGAGAATATCAAACCCTTCTACCTATATATTTATCATGTGGATGATAGGAGCAGCTTTTATATTCCTGGTTATTTCAATCTTATTTATGCGTACGCAAGTAAGGTCTATTATTAACGTTGCTGTAGCCGCAGAGAAATTTGGTAAGGGACAAGATGATGGAAAGTTTAAACCATCAGGGGCGACTGAAGTTAGAAAAGTAGGCCGATCTTTTATAGCGATGAGAAATAGAATTAATAAGCAAATAAAACAGCGTACAGAAATGTTAGCCGGTGTTTCACATGATTTAAAAACGCCCCTTACACGTATAAAGCTACAATTGGCAATGATGGAACAGTCAAAAACAATTAAAGAGCTGCAAGAAGATATTGTGGAAATGGAAAAGATGATACAAGGATATCTTGATTTTGCAAAAGGTAAGGAAAGAGTAATAGATGCTGCGGTTAATATCTCTGATTTACTCAGAAGTGTTGTAGCCGGGTATCGTCATCAACACAGGATGATAGATTTAAAAACAAAACATGGAGTTATTTTGCATGTTAATGCCAATTCTTTTAGAAGAGCCGTTGCTAATATAATTGATAATGCTTTAAGATACGGTAACAAATTAGAAATCAACTCCTCCACGCTAAAGAATAAGCTGATAGTTTTGTTTGATGATGATGGTCCTGGTATAGCTGAAAAAGAGCGGAAATTGGTTTTTAAACCATTTTATAAAATAGATAGTTCAAGACATCTTGAAAATGGTAGTACTGGACTGGGCCTTACTATAGCTCAGGATATTATAGTAAGTTATGGCGGTAAAATTATATTGGCAGATAGTCCGCTTGGGGGGCTGAGGGTTCGTATAGAAATGCCATTATAGCTTGCGCTTGTAAACAATATTCATATTATATGTATAACTTATTATATAGAAGGATTAAAAATGCCTCAAAAATTTACTGCCCCGCAAGGCTCTGAATTAATAGATACAATTTTTGTAAACGCGAGAATTATTGATCCTGAGACTGGGTTTGATAAGCTTGGTTATCTGGTTGTAAAGGACGGTAAGATTGCTGATTTTGGGGCAGGAGATATACATACAGATATAGAAAAAATTGACTGCGGCGGAAATGTTCTGTGCCCTGGTTTACTTGACATACAGGTTCATTTCCGCACTCCTGGTCAAGAGCATAAAGAAGATATAATAACAGGGACTAAATCTGCCGCCGCCGGAGGAGTAACAACCGCTGTTTGTATGGCTAACACATCACCTACTATCGATAATGAAATTGTAGTGCGTGATTTATATGATGTTGTTGAAAAAAATGCCTATGTAAATGTGTTTACTTATGCTGCAATAACCAAGGGTTTGCATGGTAAGGAGCTAACGGATATGGCGGCTTTAAAAAAAGCAGGTGTTGTTGGATTTAGCGATGATGGGCTTCCTGTTATGAATTCACTTACTATGCGTCGAGCCATGGAAAATGCCAGAGATCTTGATATTCTAATTTCTCAACACGCTGAAGATTCTAATCTTTCTGATGGAGGTTGTATAAATGAAGGTCAGATATCCAAAAAACTTGGATTGAAAGGTGTTCCAAATGCATCTGAAGCTATCATAGTAGAGCGTGATATACTGTTATCCGAGCTTGTAGATGGCGTCCGGTACCATGTTTTGCATATTTCAACTCATCAAGCAATAGAGGCTGTAAGAAGAGCAAAATCCAAAGGTTATAGTATAACTTGTGAGGCTGCCCCCCATCATTTTATATTAACAGATGAAGCTGTTTTACACAGTGATACGCTGGCAAAAATGAATCCTCCGCTGCGAGCTAATAAAGATAAGCTTGCGATAATTGAAGGCTTGAGGGATGGAACTATTGATGTGATAGCAACTGATCATGCGCCGCATGATGTAGCCTTAAAATCCGTTCATATATCTAAAGCGGCTTTTGGTATTGTAGGTTTGGAGACTATGTTACCATTATCACTGGTTTTATATCATACAAAACAAATGAGTCTTTTGGATATTTTAGCGAAAATGACTTATAAAGCGGCCGATGTAATAAAGAAACCGCTTGGAAGAATTAAAAAAGATGCTGTTGCTGATCTGGTTTTAATTGATTTGGATGTTGAGTGGGAAATACAATCTTCGGAATTTAGCAGTAAGTCGAAGAACTCGCCATTTGATGGATATAAGGTCAAGGGGAGAGCCATTAGAACTGTCGTTGCCGGTAAAACAGTATTTGAGCTGAGTAATTATAAGTGAGGCTCTAAAAATAAAAAACTGCTGGAGTAGCTGATTACCGTTTATATTTCTTGCAATTGGAATAAATAAACATATAATTTATCTTTTGCCGTGGTGAGGGCATAATAATGGGTAATGTAATTAATTTTAATAGTGGTGGGAGCAGTAAGGTGAGCTTAAACGTGTATTACGATGCAGATACTAACTTGGATTTAATCAAAGATAAAAAAATTGTGATTTTAGGCTATGGTAGCCAAGGCCATGCACATGCGCTAAACTTAAAAGATAGTGGCGTAAAAAATGTTAATATTGGACTTCGCGCCTCATCTAAAAGTGTGTCTCAGGCTAAAAAAAGTGGATTTAATGTTTCTGAGCCATCTGAGGCTGTAAAAAATGCTGATATCATTATGTTTTTAGTGCCGGATGAAAATCAAGCGGATCTTTACGAGTCGGTAAAAGATAATATTAAACAAGGTGCTGCTTTAGCATTCGCTCATGGTCTAAATATTCATTTTGAATTAATTAAACCACGTGCTGATTTGGACGTGTTTATGACTGCGCCTAAAGGCCCTGGTCATACTGTACGTGGGGAATATTTAAAAGGAGGCGGAGTGCCGTGCTTAATAGCTGTTGCTGCTAACCCTTCAGGTAAGGCTAAAGATATAGCTCTTGCTTGGGCTTCTGGTGTTGGAGGCGGGCGTTCAGGAATAATAGAAACAACTTTTAAAGATGAATGTGAAACTGACTTGTTTGGTGAGCAGGCTGTTCTTTGTGGTGGCATTAGTGAGCTTATTAAAGCTGGTTATGAAACACTAACTGAAGCCGGATATCCACCTGAAATGGCATATTTTGAATGTTTGCATGAAACGAAGTTGATTGTCGATCTCATTTATGAAGGTGGGTTAGCCAACATGAGATATTCTATATCAAATACTGCCGAATACGGTGATTATGTGAGCGGACCTCGCGTTATTACTAAAGATACTAAAGCTGAAATGAAGCGTATTTTAGAAGATATACAATCTGGCAAATTTACTAAAGAATTTATTGCAGACAGGTCGGCACAAGGTGCTCATAACCTAGAGAAAATTCGTGAAAGAGAATCTAAGCATCCTATTGAATCGGTAGGTGCTAGGCTCCGCAAACTCATGCCTTGGATTGCTAAAAATAAACTTGTAAAAGGTGAGGAAGCTGCATAAAAGTTTCTATGGAATATAAAAACCTCCCATCTTTTGTAAGTTGGGAGGTTTTTTTTTTGAATGTAATGCAGTAATTAAAATGGAAAATATAAAAAATAAACAATTAGTAGACGAATCATGGATGATATATCATTCTTTTTTGATATCGTTTATATCAGCAATAAGCTGCATTAGCGATTCATTAATAATTGTGGAAAGTAGCATTTATATAATAACGCACGAGAAAAAAAATGCTAAAGAAATGCGTGCAATATTTTCGCAGTATGAGGTGTAGTTATGGAGTATTTATGGGTTATATTGGCATTCTTGGCAGCCATAATACAAACTTCACGTAACGGCATGATGAAGCATTTAAAGGGAAAATTAAATGATGAGTCAATTATGTTTGCCCGAATTTTCTTTTCAGTACCATTTGTTTGTTTGTGGCTTACAGGATTTGTTTATTTAGGTTACGCTTTGCCGAAGATCAATAACCATTTTATGTTATATGTGCTTTTGGCCTCAATATTGCAAATTGCCGGCGGGATGTTGTTCTTAAAATTATTCGGCAGAAGAAATTTTGTTATAGGTGTGACTTACTCACGGCTTGATTCCATGATGAAAGTTTTGTTTGCTGCCTTATTGTTCCAAGAATTTGTTAGTTTAGGGGCGCTATTTGGGATATTGCTTAGCTTTGTAGGTATAGTACTAATTACAGTTGCAGAAGAAAATATAAAACCAAAAACCCTTTTAGAAAGAATATTTTCTCCATCGGCTATGATAGGCATGTTATGCGGCACATGTTTTGGTGCTACCGGAATTTTAATAAGGCAGGCAATTCTAGAGCTGGAAGGAGGAGAGTTTTTCGTAAATGCCACTTATTGTTTACTGACAATGCTTATAATTCAGTCGCTAATAATGTTGTTGATAATATGTTATAAGAATATCAATCAACTAACTTATATTTTCAAGCAAGGAAAAATTCCATATTTGGTTGGGGTTTCTAACTCATTTAGTGCAATGGGTTGGTACGTAGCTTTGAGTCTAACACACGCAGCTCATGTTTCTATGATAGGACAAATTGAAATAGTATTTTCAATGTTTTTAACGCACAATGTTTTTAAAGAGAAAATCTCTAGGTTGGAGTGTTTAGCAATTGCTATAGTTGTAATTGGAATAGTAATGGTAATATTGTTACATTAAGAGGTAAAACAATGGATGTTCATTTTAGGCAATTTAAGACACATGATATACCTGTCTTTTACGCATGGGCAGAAAAGACGCATGTCAAAGAAGAGTGGTTCAAAGAAGGATATGAACCTAAAGAATCAATTCTAAAGAAATTAGATGACAACACTACCACTTTTCCATTTATGGTATGTTTAAATGAAAAAGATATAGGATATATTCAATATTATACGGTTAATAATGGTGGATATGAAATATA
>JBIKME010000095.1:0-4984 GCA_044359415.1 Rickettsiales bacterium
TTCACAAGGCTATTAATCTTGCCTTCCAGATTAATTATTGAAAAGTGGAAATACTATACTGGCAACGTGCATGGAATACAAAAACCTGGACGAAGCGCCTGTTGGTGCCGATTACGAAGACCTTCTTAAATATGAATTTAGAAAATGGACTCTAAAAAAATTCCTACACTCTATTTTCTTCCGTAATATGAATAATACCATCATTATTTAAACCATTTACGCGCATAAGATGGATATAATCGGTCATTTTTCTAAAAATATTTCTTAAAATTTCGATTTTCAGAAATCAGGTGGCAACTTATACTGTTACGTTTTTTGCAAAGTCATCGCATTGGAGAAGGCATAAGAAGTACATCGCCAAATTATGCCACCAAAAAGCAAATACTAATAAATATGGCTAGAATTTACAACAGTATTAGTCACCCTGCATTATTCTATCTACTAATTCTTTTACAGTTGGTATAAAACCATTTTTATAAAAAGGATCGGTACCAAATTTATAAGCATTATGGCCTGAGAACATAAGCTGATCATCAATCGGACCAACACCGTGTGCAATATCCTGCAAAGTTTTTTGAATACAAAAACTTCTAGGATCAGCTTTTTTACCAGTACTGTAATCATCATGATCTTTCCAGTTACTAAACTTACAATGACTCAAACAGCCCATACAATTTACCTGATCCTCATGAATAGAAGCAGCTTCTTCTTTTGATACAAAAATTAGTGTGGAATCAGGTGTTTTAAGAGGATCATCATAACCTTCTCTTAGCCACTGCTGCGCCCTTATTTTATCCTGAGGCTCGACATAAACATTACGACTACGCGCTCCAATAGGCAAAGCTTCCGTTAGCACTCCTTCAGGCTCAGACACATAAGGTATCTGCCTATCATGCCTTGCTTGCAATCTATTTATTAAATTATTTTTTACCGCAGAAGAGTAAAATCCTGTTGGACTGAATCGATTCAGATAGATATCACCTTCTTTTAAAGTAAGTAAACGTTTTTTCCACTCGTCAGGAACAGGACTTTCTTGCGTTAAAATAGGACGCGTACCATACTGAAAGGCAACAGGACCTATTTCTGGATTATCCAACCACTCAGTCCAATCGCGCAAAAACCATACACCACCTGCCATTACAATCGGGGTATTACTCAACCCTACTGAATTCATAAATTTTCTAATTTCCGCCACCCTAGGATAAGGGTTTTCCGGTACTTTAGGATCCTCGCTATTACTTAAACCATTATGACCTCCGGCAAGCCAGGGGTCTTCATATACCACAGCACCCAGCATTTGAGGCAATCTTTCATAAGACCTTTTCCACAAGGCTCTAAAAGCACGCATCGATGATACAATTGGATAGTAGTAAATATTGTGTTTTTGAGCTATTTCAGCAAGCTTATATGGCATTCCAGCGCCACATGTAACTCCATGAACTAACCCTTTAGCTCCTTCTAATATACCATTTAATACTCTCTCAGCTCCACCCATTTCCCAAAGAACGTTCATATGTATACGCCCTTTTCCACCTGAAACATCATGAGCTATCTTAGCTTGAGATATACCACCATCAATACCCATTTGCACCAACTCTTCATGTCTTTCTCTTCTGGTGTGACCTTTATAAACAACTGGGACAGGATCACCTGCTTCATCGTATTTGTCTGCATTTACAGCAGAAAAAGTACCAACCGCACCTGCAGATGCGAATGCACCTGATGTTTGTCCATTAGTTATAGCTACGCCTTTACCACCCTCAACAATTGGAAGAACTTCCTTACCAGAAATGACAACCGAGTTTAAATTTTTTAACAAAATAAATCCTAAAAATCTAAAGTTATTTTCAAGTTAGCATATATAAATCAATAAAATAAGAAAGGATTATTTCAACAAATATTACCGAATATTACGATATTTTCAGATTACTCCAGCACGTAAAATATCATGTATATGAACTATTCCGATAGGTTTATTATCTTTTATTACAAATAAATTGGTTATTGCCTTCCCTTCCATCAATGACAAAGCCCTAGAGGCTAAGTCTTCTTTACTGATAACCAATGGGTTTTTAGTCATAACATCTTCAACAGCTAATTTTCTGATATCTACAGACATGTGTCTACGCAAATCACCGTCAGTTATTATCCCACTAAGATTACCCAAGTCGTCAATTACGCCTACACAGCCTAATGCCTTATCGGTCATTATTGTTAAAGCTTCCGTCATTATAGTTCCCAAGCTTACTAATGGCAATCGATCACCGGTATGCATTAAATTTTCTATTTTTATAAATGCCGAGCCTAACTTACCTCCCGGATGAAAAATACTAAAATCATCACCGCTAAAACCTCGCCTTTCCTGCAAAGATACAGCTATAGCATCACCTAGAACAAGCATCATTGTTGTAGAAGTAGTAGGAGCATTAACCTTACAGGCTTCCGGAACCTCAGGCAAAACCATTGCCACATCGGAGGCAGTAGTCAGCACCGACCCTTTTCTCCTGACAATAGCTATTAGGGGTATATTGAATCTACCGCAATAATTTATTATATCCTTTAATTCCGCCGTTTCTCCGGAGTTAGACAACAATATAACAGCGTCAGATTTTGTAATCATCCCTAAATCTCCGTGACTTGCCTCACCAGGATGCACAAAAATAGCAGGAGTTCCGGTAGATGCCATTGTAGACGCTATTTTTCTGGCTATATGCCCACTCTTTCCCATTCCGCTTAATATCACACGACCCTGCACGGCATGTAGTATGTCTATTGCTTTGGAAAAATCACTGCCTAACCAATCATTAATTGCCTGCAAACCCTGCATTTCAGTATTAATTACCCATCTTGCAACATCTAAATCGCTATTACTCATATTTAAAATACCTATTTTTTATTCTAAATAATTTACTTGGATAGTATATTTTTGCAAGCAAAATAGACATAAGAGTATAAAGAAAAAAGGACGCAAAATTGCGCCCTTTTTTAATAATTAAAACTATGACTTATCCTGCCTTAGCAACTGCTCCGGACTCAATATCGGAACGAACTCTTTTAGCAGCCTCAACCATTGACTTTAAAGCAGGCTCAACCTCTTTCCAATTACGAGTTTTAAGGCCACAATCAGGATTAACCCATAACTGCTCCGGAGTTAAGCTAACTAAAGCTAAACGTAGTAAATCTTCCATTTCTTTTTGCGTTGGAACTCGCGGACTATGAATATCATAAACACCAGGTCCGATTTCATTTGGATATTTAAAGCTCGAAAATGCGTCTAATAACTCCATTTGAGAACGTGAAGTTTCTACAGAGATAACATCAGCATCCATATTACCTATGGCTTCAATGATATCATTAAATTCAGAATAGCACATATGGGTGTGAATCTGTGTTTTATCCTCAACTCCCGAAGCAGTAAGACGAAAAGCTTCGACAGCCCACTCCAGATAGCTCTTCCAATGACTGCGTCGTAAAGGCAAGCCTTCGCGAAGAGCCGCTTCATCAATCTGAATAATTTTAATTCCAGCTTTTTCTAAATCTATAACTTCGTCACGAATTGCCAAGCCGATTTGCTTGCAAGTCTCAGAACGCGTCTGATCATCACGAACAAAACTCCATTGCAAAATAGTAACAGGTCCCGTTAACATTCCCTTCATATAACGATCTGTTTGTTTCTGCGCAAACGTAATCCAATCTATAGTCATAGGCTTATCACGTGATACATCTCCGTAAATAATAGGAGGTTTCACACAACGAGAACCGTAGCTCTGCACCCAGCCAAACTTACTAAAAGCAAAGCCGTTTAATTGTTCACCAAAATACTCAACCATGTCATTTCTTTCGAATTCCCCATGCACTAATACATCTATATCACATTTTTCTTGGAATCTTATGCAACGTACAGTTTCTTCCTGCAAAAACTTATTATATTGCTCTGCATTTACTTCTCCGCTTTTAAACTTAGCACGCTGCTGACGCACTTCATTTGTCTGCGGGAAAGAACCTATTGTAGTTGTAGGTAGAAGAGCAAGTCCAATTTCTTTTCTTTGTATTTCAGCCCTTTTCTTATAAGGAGATACACGACAAATCATATCTTTAGTTACAGAAGCTGATCTTTTTTTAACTTTCTCATTATGAATAAGTGAGGAAACAGCTCGGGCAGCATGTGCTTGTTTATTTTCCGATAAATCAGCAGCGACAGAATCCAAACCACCATTTAAAGCTTTTGTCAGTGTAACAATTTCTTTTACTTTCTGACGAGCAAATGCTAGCCAAGATTTTAGCTCTTTATTTAATTCGGTTTCACTATCTAAATCAACCGGACTATGTAATAACGAGCATGAAGGAGCAACTATTATATTGTCTAAGCCTCTTTTTTCTACGGCTTTCTTTAAAAGCGCTATAGAATTTTCATAATTATTTTTCCAAATATTACGCCCGTCAACCACACCTAACGAAAGCTTTAAACTTCCGGGAGCTTTTGCCAAAACAACATCTAATTGTTCAGGCGCACGTACTAAATCAATGTGCAACGAATCAACAGGGAGATTTACCGCAAGCTCAGTATTATCCTCTAAGCCGCCAAAATATGTGGTAAGATTTATTGCAATATTATTTACTTTAGCAACCACACTCAAATCCGCAAACGCCTTTTTATAGGCCTTGGCAGCGTCAGCTTGCAAATCAAGAACCAAACAAGGCTCGTCTATTTGAACCGCAGTTACACCTATTTTCGCTAACTTTGCTATAATCTCTTCATAGACTTTAACCAAATCATCAAGTAATTCAAGCTGATTAAAATCAGCATGTGTTTTACCTAGAAGCAAAAATGATACAGGACCTATAAACACCGGACGAGTTTCAATGCCGTAACTTTTTGCTTCAACATACTCGTCAAATATTTTAGTCGATGATATTTTGAACTTTTGTCCTTTAAAAAACTCAGGCACTATATAGTGATAATTCGTATCAAACCACTTGGTCA